>NZ_JACYLP010000029.1:0-55832 GCF_015272455.1 Thermoleptolyngbya sp. C42_A2020_037 | reverse complement strand
GAGCTTCATAGGGTCAAATGTAAAGTTTTATGTCTCAATTCAACACTTCTGGTCTTGCTGCGAAACAAAACACAGTTACACACAAAATATGGTTACACAAAATAATTGCTAACCCGCAGCGCCCCCCGGTTGGCATCGCCCCCATCAAACTGCATTCCCGGCATCGCCACCAGAAAATCATTGCGGGGACTGAAGCCTGCCTTTTGGTCATTCAAGGTCAGATACGCTGTACCTCGATAGATAAAGAACGTCGCCTCCAGCGCCCTCAGCGCTTGATTGCCTCGCTGCTTCTGGTTTTTGTCGGCAAAGGCGAGCCGGGTGGCATCCAGCAGCGTTCTGGCGCGAATTCTGCCTGCGTTGAAGAGCTTCCTGGGCAGATCGGGAGTGGCAAGATTATTGTCAAAATCAAACTGAATGACATCGGTCTGCCCAAAGTTCAAAATGCGATCGGGTCTGCGAACTGGAGAGGTTCGCAGGGCTGCTCTGAGCGTTGCGCCTGCAAATACATGCACATCCGCCCCCGGCCCGCCGTCGTAGGTATCTTGCCCCAGCCCGCCAACCAGCGTATCGTCGCCGTCGCCGCCCATCAGCAGGTCGTTGCCTGCCAATCCCCAAATTCGGTTATTCGCGGCGTTGCCTGTCAGGGTGTCGTCGTTTTCTGTGCCGATAAATTCGATTTGCAGGGGTGTGCTACCCGTACCGCCGCCTGTACCGCCGCCTGTGTCGCCGCCTGTTCCACCACCTGTACCGCCGCCCGTACCGCCACCTGTTCCACCACCTGTACCACCACCTGCGCCGCCGCCTGTTCCACCACCTGTGCTTCCGCCCGTACCGCTATCTGTGCCGCCGCCCGTGCCGCCGCCTGTTCCACCTGCTTGAATCGTGATAGTCGCGGTTTCAAAGGCTGCGCTGAAGGGAGTAGAGCCGCCGTTTGTGCTAGTATTCGTGCGATCGCCATTCGATTTGCCATCCGTCGTATCCCACGCCCGAAAGGTGAAATTCGACGTGCCACTAAATCCTGCATTCGGCTGAAACCGCACCCGCGTCTGGGTTTGCAGCGCCAGTTGATAGAAATTTACCGAGGCCCGCGCCGATGTCGTATTGTCGCCCAGGAAAATGACATTGGGTTCTTCGTAGGGATCGATCGGTTCCGTACCGCCCGGTGGCGTAACTCCTTCAAACGCCGTATAGTTTCGCAATGGCCCAGACAGAATTTGATTGCCGTCGGCAAACAGCGTGTAGCGATTGCCCAGAATTGTCAGTCGGTAGTCGGCAACCTGATTGGTGTTAAAACTGACGGACTCTGCTGCTACAAACAGGTTGTTCGGCTCTCCGCCGGGATTGGGCGTGATGCCGTCGCCCTGGGCAAAGATCTTGCCCGTTGAGCTACTAATCTGCTGAAAGCCCAGTTCAATCGCCTTGGTGTTGGCCTGGGTTGTCACGAGGATGCTGAAGCCGGCCCGGTTTTCGTTGCTGCGAGCCTCCGAGACTAAGTTAATGCTAAAGGCAACCGTAAAACCCTTCTCAACATCTAGTGTTGGAAAACCGGGGTTGACCAGATTGCCGCTGGTGTTTTTGTTGCCGTATCCAGCATAGGTCAAGTTTCGGATGCCTCCAGGAAGCGCAGAGTTACCTAGCGTATTCAGATTTACGCCTTCAGCGATCAGTGATTCGGTGGTTGTCCCCAAATTGCCAAAGGCCAGCCAGGGCTGGTCGGTGGGTTTGGTGCCCAATAGTCCGCTGTAGAGGGTGTAGGCTCCCAGGATGAGGGAAGAACTCTCGGAGACAGAGCCGAAATCAAGCCAGGTGGTGCCGCCGTCGAGGGAATATTGCCAGGTGCCGTTGGTATTGTCTGCGCCCGTGATGGCGATGCCCGTGGGGTCGCCGTTGGTATCGGTGATTTGGCTGCCGACGAGCTCCGACAGGCTGATGCCGAGGTTGGCGGCTGGGGAAATATCAGAGGCGATCGCTCCCAAGGTGAGCGTTCCTGACGGAGCCAGCACAGGTGCGAGATTTGCCATAAAACCTTCCTATTTCCCCTAGTTTCCGAAGCCAACGAAAATTCTCTCGCAGCGATTCCAGATTGGCACAGTCAGTTTGAGGTTTTCGTGAAGTGCGGCTAACGCTACGTAATCTTTGGGAGAAGGTTCCTTATAAACAATTCAGCAGAGGATTTATTTCCGATTTCGTGGAAAGGCTCACTGCTAATTCCTCAGTTCCCTGGCCGCACTGGCTCATCAGACTGGCGCGGCGTGGGGCGATCGGGGTTGGCGGGGGTCGTGATCACGCGATCGACTGCCAGATTAAGCCGATAGCGCAACCCATCCCGACCTCTAGGCACCACGACAAATTCGTAATAGCCGCTCTGGGGCAAGGTTCCCGCCCAGCGGGTCGTCTCAGAATCTTCCAGCATCGGCGGCACCTGGGCGCTGGGGCTAGGCGGGTAGATGGAAAGCAGCGCTGCGCCAGCATTGGTTTCCAGGTCAAACCGGGCGGGTTGGTCGGCTTGCAGGTTGGCAATGTAGACCCTGCCTTCCCCAGGTTTCAGATTGCCGGTTGCCGATTCGCTCAGCGCTCCGGGTGCAAACTCGATGCGGCTAAGGGTTTTGCCTGCCTGCATCGCCGCCACTTGGTCGGCCGCCATCCCCTGCCACACCTGGCCGATGGGGGCGTTGATAAAATCCTGCCCGCGCAGGTCGGGGAAGCGGTTAAAAAACTGCGCGTCGGTTAGGTCATTGAGGGCGCGGCTACTGACGTAGAGCTTGTTCACAGCCTCTCGCCAAGCCGTGCGATCGCTCGCCGAATATTTCCCCAGTTTGCGCCGAGCCGTGCTGCTGAGTTCCTGCTCGAAGATGTCCAGCCATTCAGCGGCGATCGCATCCCATTTTTCGCGCCATTCCGCATCTTCCTCGCCCTTGCTGAGGCTGCGGCCACCCAGTTCGGGATAGCGCTGGTGAAAGGTGGTGTCGGTAATTCGTACCAAAAAGCCAGAGTCTATGCCCAAATCTTGCCGTCGTTGGGTGAGGGCTGCTTTGCGCTGGCGCTCCTCTGCCGAAAATTCTGGCTCTGGCGAAGGGCTGACGGTTTCCACCGCGTCGGGCGGCGACTCGCCTCCTGGCAGCAGCGATAGCCACACGTCGCGCGTGCCCCACACCGCAGCAGACACCCCAGCGGCGATCGCCACCGTCGCCAAAATCGGCCCAATGCCAATGCCGCCCAAGGGAGCCTTCGTCGCAGGCAGACGGGGCGCGGGCGCAGGCGCAGGCACGGCCGCCGTGGGTACTGGGTTCGGCGGCGGCGAAGCCGGAGGCTGGGGCGAAACGGCGTAGGTCGGCTGGGTCGAGGGCGGCCCGTAGGCTCCAGGCGGCAGCGTTCCCGGTGTGGGCGCAAGGCTGGGATTCGCGCCGGGAAGTCCTTGCAGCGCTTGCAGCACCTCAGCGGCGGTCTGGAAGCGATCGCGCGGCGAGTCCGCCAGCATTTTCATCAGGGTACGGCTAAGCGTCGGACTCAGCTTCACCCATTGCCGCCAGTTGCCCGCCGACAGATCGCCCAACTCCCCTGGCTCCTTGCCTGTCAACAGCACCAGCACCGTCACCGCCAGCGCGTACAAATCGCTGTGGGCATAGACCTGACCGTGATCCATCTGCTCATCGGGCGCGTAGCCTACCTTCCCGACGCGGGTCGGCGTAGGGGCGCTGGGGGTATATTGCGAGGCGACGGACGCAGCGACCTGCTTTACGCCGCCAAAGTCGATCAGCACAGGCAGTTGATCGGCGGTTCTCAAAATCAGGTTATCTGGCGAAATATCACGATGCACCACGCCTAGCCCGTGGATGTAGTGCAGCACGGGCAGCAGGTCGCGCATCAGTTGCGTCACTTCGGCTTCGGAAAAGGTTCGCCCCTGGAGGCGGCGCTGATCCAGCAGTTGGCGATAGGTCTGCCCATCCACATAGTCCTGCACTAGAAACAGGCTGGGCTTGCCGTTAAACTGGGTTCGGCAAAGTTCTCGAAAGCGCGGAATCTGGGGATGCTGGAGCTGATACAGCACGCCCGCTTCTCGCTGAAACAGTTCCTCTGCCTTTTGCAGGGCGTAGCTGCTTTGCACCTGGGGCGCAAACTCCTTCAGCACGCAGGATTCCCGAAAGCGGTTCTGGTCTTCGGCGAGATAGGTCCGCCCGAAGCCGCCGTGCCCCAGCTCGCGCACAATCTTGTAGCGATCGCCCAATAATTCCTGCCCGCCCGCCACCGCCGATAGCGCCTCTCCACACCAGTTGCAAAAGCGACTGCCGGGGGTGTTGGCGTGGCCTTGGCTGCAATAGAGCGACATGGCGGGAAGGGTGGGGGGGTTAGGGTTGAGAAATCTGGAATGGCTGAGCAGTCGTTTGATTCTGGTAATTCTGAACTGCAAGCTGACCTGGCTAAACCTAGCCTAGTCTAGCAAAGGGAGTCGGGAGGAACTGCAAAGGAGCCTGGCCGATCGATAGACGAATCGTCCCGGGCGAATCTGCCCAGGCGAATCGGCGGTTGCCCATTCGTGTTTTACTGGCATTTATGATTGGGTGTTTAATCCTTCTACAACCGTTTTTGCGAACGGTCTGGACACTGGATCAACGTAGTAATCTGGATCAACTGTTGGAACTGTTTTGCGCCTGCGATCGCCCTCTATAGCAATCGGGATGGGGGGCAATCGGGATGTGGGGCAATCGGGGTGTGGGGGCGATGGGCTGAACCTATGACCAAGCTGATTATTCAAATTCCCTGCTACAACGAAGAAAAGACGCTGGGGCTAACGCTATCGGAACTGCCGCGCCATGTTCCGGGAGTAGACGTGGTGGAATGGCTGATTATTAACGACGGCAGCCGCGATCGCACGGTGGACGTGGCCAAAGCCTACGGGGTCGATCACATCGTCAACTTTTCGACCAATCAGGGCTTAGCCAAAGGTTTCATGGCAGGCTTAGAGGCTTGCCTCAGGGCAGGGGCCGATATTATCGTCAACACCGACGCAGACAATCAATATTGCGCCGAAGACATTCCCCGGCTGATCCAGCCAATTTTGCACAAGCAGGCGGAAATCGTCGTTGGCGAACGCCCGATCTGGGAGACAAAACACTTTTCCACCACCAAAAAGGTGCTGCAAAACCTGGGTAGCTCCATCGTGCGCCTGGCCAGCAATACCGACGTGCCCGACGCGCCCAGCGGGTTCCGCGCCTTTAGCCGCGAGGCCGCCATGCAGCTTAACGTGTTCAATAACTACACCTACACGCTGGAAACCATTATCCAGGCGGGGCAAAAAGGAATGGCGATCGCCTCAGTGCCGATTCGCACCAACCCCCAAACCCGCAAATCGCGCCTAGTTCGCAGCATTCCGTCCTATGTGTGGCGATCGGCCACCACCATTCTGCGAATCTTCATGCTCTACCGGCCGCTGCGCTTTTTCCTGATGGCGGGCACGCTGCCGATGGGACTGGGCGCACTGCTGGGCCTGCGCTGGCTGCTGCTGTATTGGTTTGATGACCCCACCCGCGCCCGTGCGCCGAGCCTGATCCTGGCGGCGGTGCTAGTGCTGATTGGTTTCCAGCTTTGGATGTTTGGGCTGGTGGCAGACTTGATGGCGGCAAATCGGCAACTGCTGGAGGAAAATCGGCTGCGGCTGCGGCGCATCGAGTTGGAGAATAAGGAGTGAGATCATGTCAAGCTGCTTTGACCCTCGGTAAAGGTAGGTGTGAATTCTTGCTAAATTTGGAGTACCTATCTAAAAGTACTCAACAAGCATTAACTCAAGGTAGAAAAGAAATCGCTAGGAAACTGAAAGCTAAAGAGGTATTCATTCGTAGAAAATGATTATTACTCACATAATCTTAAAGAACTGGAGAAACTTTCGAACAGTAGATGTAAGCCTGAGAGATCGCGTTTTTCTTGTTGGGCCTAATGCTTCAGGTAAATCTAATTTTCTCGATTCTTTAAGATTCTTACGGGATCTTGCAAAAGACGGAGGAGGATTACAGAAAGCCGTAAGAGATCGAGGTGGACTTTCCAAGATCCGATGTCTTTATGCGAGGCGATATCCCGATGTTGAAATAGAAGTGCGTCTATCAGAGAATGAACTGGTAGAACCCACTTGGAGGTATGGCGTTGGAATTAAGCAAAGAAAGGGAGGACAGAATGAGCCTATCCTCTCTTATGAAAGGGTCTGGAAAAATGGTGAGCAGTTAATTAATCGCCCAGATGCTGAAGATGAGAGAGATGAGCTACGGTTAACTCAGACGTATTTAGAACAGATTAATGCAAACGCTGAGTTTAGAGAGGTTTCAAAGTTTCTTGAATCTATTTTATATCTTCATCTAGTTCCTCAGTTGTTACGATATCCAGAGGCTTTTAGTGGGCCGGGAATTCAAGATGATCCATTTGGAAGAAACTTCTTGGAGCGGGTTATTAGAACGCCGGAAAAGACTCGCCGTTCTCGCCTGAGAAAGATTGAAGACGCTTTGAAGATTGCAGTTCCTCAGTTAAAACAGTTGACTGATGTCAAAGATGAAATGGGTATTCCTCATTTAGAAGCAGTTTATGAACATTGGAGACCTGGAGCTGGCAAACAAAGGGAAGACCAGTTTTCAGATGGGACATTACGCTTGATTGGTTTACTGTGGTCTCTTCTTGAAAGCAATTCTTTACTGCTTCTTGAGGAGCCTGAGTTGTCCCTAAACTCTGGAATCACAGCTAAACTGCCTTCTTTAATACATCGTTTACAAAAGTCAAGAAAAAGACAGGTTATGCTGAGTACTCATAGTGCTGATTTGCTTTCCGATGAAGGTATTGGAGGTGAAGAGGTTTTATTGATGACCCCAACTTCTGAAGGTACAAAAGTTGAAGTGGCTTCTTCAATTCAAGAGATTCGTGATCTTCTTGATGGCGGCCTTACCATCGCTGATGCAGCCTTACCTCGTGCTACACCTTCGCAGGTTGAACAGTTGAGTTTACTCAAATGACAGATATCCCTATTAATTTAGCGGTTGAGGATGATTTAAGCGAAGCAGTGTTGAAGGAAATACTTAAGCAGTCTCAACGTCCTTTTTCTATTGGAAGTTGTCTAAAAAGAAATGGTTATGGTTATCTTAAAAAAATTCTTCCAGGTGTAAACCAAGCTGCAAAGGGCTCACCCTACTTGGTGCTAACGGATCTGGATAAGAATGAATGTCCATTGGCTGTGCTCTCAGATTGGCTGCCTTGTCCAAAACACCCAAATTTAATTTTTCGAGTTGCAGTTGTAGAAGTAGAGGCTTGGTTGCTGGCACATCGTGAAGCATTTGCAGAGTTTTTGGGCATTTCAGTAAACTTAATTCCTCACAATATAGATTCTGAGCCTGATCCCAAACGTTTGTTGATTGAGTTGACTAAAAGGTCAAGGAAGCGCCACCTGCGTGATGCGATTGTTCCTTCTCAAGGTAGCACTGCCAAGATTGGCAGAGATTACAACGGTCAACTGATTCAGTTTGTTAACCAAAACTGGCAGGCTAATACCGCAAGAGCTTGCTCTCGAAGTTTGGATAGAGCAATGAGCGCAATCACTCATTTTGAACCTACTTGGTAGGTTCAGTACACGAAATGCTCAGGGTTCGGCATTGTCTAGGAGATCCGTTCTCCCTTTTGAATCAAGCAGGAAAAATCCTCAATAGCAGGGCTTTTTCATTCTAAATTTCGACTTTTGTGTATCTACGAGAATGCGACGTTCCAGGATTCGGTGATTTTAACCTTCGATGACTGAAATCGCCTAAGCTCGTCGGCTAAATCTAGAATGAAATGACCCTGTCCTCAATAGTTAGTTGCTAAAGTTAGTTGCTAATTTGTGCGTTGCACTAGGTGAAAAGAAACGAAAATCTAGCGTCACTATTTCTCTAGCAAGCCGCTCTATCTCCCTATTACTCTGAAGCAATGCGTGACCTCTTCGCCCGCGAGGCGCTGTCCCAAATTCCCAAGATCCTGACGCTGGGCGATCGCAATCCCCACAGCCCTACCTACGGTTGCTTTGACCGCAACTTCTGGCATTACAAAATCATCGACTTTCCCAGCGGCATGGCGCAGGAGTTTGTGCTGCCGCTGGCGTTGGTCTACGAGACGGACGCGCCAGAGAATCCTTATTATCGGCAGGCTGCCATCCGCGACTGGGTGGAGGCAGGAATCCTCTACGCGGCGAAAAGCGCCCACAAAGATGGGTCGTGCGATGACTATTTCCCGTTTGAGCGGGCGGGCGGGGCGGCGGCATTTTCGCTGCTGGCGTTTGTCGAGAGCTATCGGCGGCTGGGGCTGCAAAACGACGAAATCATCCGCTTTCTCGTGCGGCGGGCAGACTGGCTGGCGCACCACCAGGAGAGCGGCCGGCTGACCAACCACCAGGCGCTGATTGTGCTGTGTCTGGAGCTGTTGTCGCGGATGCTAAACACGTCCCACTGGGACAGCGCCAAGGCGCAGCGGCTGGAGCAGGTGTTGTCCTGGCAAAGCCCGGAAGGCTGGTTTCAAGAATACGAAGGCTGCGATCCGGGCTATCACACGCTGACGATTTCCTGCCTGGCGTGGCTGCATCGGCTGATTCCCGATGTTCGCCTGAAGGAGTCGCTAGAAAAAGCGGTGGGGCTGGCGGCGCATTTTGTCCATCCCGACGGCTCCTTTGGCGGCGAATACACCAGCCGCAATACCTACAACTTTTTCCCCTACGGCTTTGAGTTGGCGGGGCAGTGGATGCCGGAGGCGCTGAGCATCAACGATCGCTTTTTGCGCGGGCTGGCAAATGGCAAAGCGCCCTGCTATGCCGACGACCACATCATTGGCCACCACACCTGGAACTATCTGCTGGCGTGGCAAGACTTTGTGCCGCAGCGCCCGACGGTGGACTATCGCCCCAAGGAAAGCCTGTGGCTGCCAGAGGCGAAAATCCTGATCGATCGGCGGGGCGATACGGAGCTATATCTGGGGCTGAATAAGGGCGGCGTGTTTAAGCTGTTTCGGGGCGATCGCCTCCTGCTCTCCGACACGCAATTTTCCTTGCAAGTGCGGCAGGGGCGCAAGCTAAAGAATGCCGTGGCCCACCTCGTCGGCCGCTACGACATTCACCTGGAACCCGATGACATCACGATTCAGGGAAATCTTGGCTGGGCCAAGCAAAAGCAGATGACCCCGCTCAACCTGATGATTTTGCGCGTCGTCATGCTGACGGTGGGGCGCTTCTTCCCCAACCTAATCCGCAAACTATTGCAAAAAATGCTAATTGTCGGCAAAAAGCCAGCCCCCTTCCGCTTTTCGCGGCGGCTGCGCTGGGTGGGCGACGGAGAGAGCGGACACTGGCACATTACCGACGAACTTCGCGCCGAGGATTGGCGACCTGTGGTGAACGCAGGCATCGGCGGCGACCAGACCTCGATCTACGTCGTCATGAGCCGCACGTTCCAAGCGGGCCAGCTTCAGCCTTGGCTCGACCTGACCGACCGAGTTAGGGCATTGCGTCCCAGTGAAACGCTAGTGGTGGAGCGGGAGATTTAGCAGGTCAGGGGCGAAGGGCGATCGCCCCCTTTTCAAAACCGCCCTAATTCAGTAAGGTTTCGTATGTGATTTCCACAACGCGCCCGTTTTCTAGCGCGAAGGAAAACCACTCGGATTCATACGCTCCGCTGACGTAATAAGTCAGCATTTCGCCACTTGCCACAGAAGGCGAACCATAGGCATTAGTCACCGCCTCGTGGGTGTCTCCCACGCGCACCCCTGCCCCCGTCGCCACATCACGATGGGTGGCAGTCATTTGAAAAACGCCATCCTCGGATAGCCCCAGCGAAAAATTGGGATATTCCAAGTAAATTAGGGGGCCGCAGCAGCCCGTGTCCTCAACCCTTTCAGAGAGCGGCTGGCCTAACCGCTGCTTTACCTGGGCGACTGTCATATCGACAGAAATGCCGCCCAACACAACCTGCTCTCGCGAAATCACTGGTGTGTCAGAGACGATAAGATCCGCGTCAGCCGTTTGCAGCGCATCGAGTAAGCTAGAAATGACCTCGTTCGACAAGCCCAGGAGCGTCAGTTGACCGGTCTCAATGCTGGAACCGTGACCGATCTTGTCCATAATCGTCCACTGACCATTTTGCTTCCTGAGCAGGTAATACCCATTAATAATGGGCAGGTCTTCATATCCCCCCTCAGCTTTTGCCAGAGCATAGTTCTCGACAATGGCGATCGCTCCCACCGACAGCGGCACCAGTGTTCGATCTGGCGTGTTATAGTCTGCCAGAGCTTGCTGAAGTTCTGTCTTAAGCGATGGTTCATTGAGCAAGGCCTGTCGTACTGCTTCTTGCTCGCTGGCGCTACTTTTAGCCGCTGCTGCTGGGGTGGCTGGTGTCTGTAAGCGATCAGCCTTCGCCGCTAATCCTTCAGGTGATGTCCCAGTGGACGTAGACGCTGCCGATGCACTGGCTGTCTGCTGGGCAGGAGCGCTGGGTGCACCGTCGGCACCATCTTCTTTCGACAGCGAGGCTGAGGTTGTAGATATTGGGCAACCCGCGAGCAGAAGGGCGATTCCCGCAGGGATCGCTTTGCGAATCGCCCCTGGCAGCGCCATCAGCAAAATCCTGACGGGTCTGCCCATCTGTCGATCTGGAACCGAGGGAGTCTGTGTTTTCATTGCTGTCATAAAATCTTTTGGAAAGGTTCTCTACAGCTCGTTTGGTTCGTTTTAGCTGGGTGCTAACAGGCTTAGGGGTTGAGCGATCGCCACGTTTTGAGGGTCGGCGACAAATCCAATCGATTGAGCAGCGCCTCGTTAAAGTTGGCCCTAGCTTGGGGATGCATTCCTGGGGCGATCACCTGCTGCAACACCTGGCGGCGAACTTCTTCTGTATGTCGGTTGAGGGCTGCTTCGAGGGCGTAGAACTTATCGATGGCGAACCCATTAAAACGGGCGATCGCCGCTTCAGCAAAGGCTCCATCCGCACCGCGATAGAGATAGCGCACTAGTGTATCGGCGGCTTCGACAGCGAGTTCTTCTTCCTTTGCCTGCAATTCATCCAGGTTCCGTTGCACTTCTGCAAGCGAACTGCCGCAGGACACCCGCGTCAGATTCATCGACACCCAGCCCACCAGCGGCTGCCGAATTTTGAGCCAGCCGTCCAGCGGTTCCATAACTGTGAGCGCTGTCCCGTTGGGGAGTTGCCCGATGACATTATCCGAAGCCACCCCAGGTGCAAGTCGGATATTGGTCGGTGGATTGGGGTCGTCAAGTCGGGTCACACAGGGCATGATGGGTTCGCGCATGGGGAAATCGGCAATCGAGAAGTCTGCCCCAGCTTGCCGAAATGCATTCAGCAACGGTTGAATCATTGCCTCTGGCACCCCTAAAGTTGCCATCCGATCTGTCACGATTTCTCCTGCAATGCCAGCACCGTCGAGCATGATCCATCGCCCATTTTGCCGGATAAGCAGGTAATACCCATCAATCACTGGGAGGTCACCAACGCCCCCAGATGCTTCCGCGAGGGCGTAGTTTTCGACAATAGCGATCGCCCCCACTTGCAGCGGACGGATATCTGCTGGGTCGCGCCCTGGCACGCGCTCAAATTCTTCTCTGATGGCTGCATTGAGCAATGGATCGTTAAGTATTGCCTGCTGCACAGCCCAATTCTCCTCAGTGCTGCTTTTGGTGGCTGCCGTTGGTGATTCAGTGGTCTGCGAACCGCTTTCTGTGGGTGCTGATGGTGTCTTAGAACTCGCCAAGTCTGCTGCTGGCTGCGGCGATGCTGAATTGCCAGCAGCGCTCCCATTTTCAGCTAGCGAGGCTGGGGTTGTTGCGGCGGGGCAACCCGTGAGTAAGAGAGCGATCGCCCCTACCGCTGCTATTGAGGTCATTTGGCTTAGAACCAGGGGTGGTTTACCGGCTGATTTGCTCGAAGCTGGACGAGTCCAGGTTTTCATAGAAGGTCTTGGATAATTTCGTATTAGGTGTGAATGGGTGGGTGCTTCGTCTACAGCGTCAAGTCCAGAGTATTCAATGCATCCTCAGAACCGCCAGACTTAGTTCAGCAGAGCGTCGTAGGTAATCATCTGAATGCGATCGCCCTCCAGCCTAAAGCAGAGGTTTGACCCTTCAAACTCAACGACGTAGCACATCCACTCTGCGGTTGAAGTCCCCGCTTGTCCGTAGGTTGCAATCAGCTTTTGACGAGTGTCACCAACGCGCACACCGTCAGCCGTTGCCATCTCTGAGCTGGTTATCTCGTAGGAATACACGCCATCTTCAGTCAGCCCCAGCGAGAAGGTGGGATAGTCCAGAATAGTTAGGGTGCCACAGCAGCCAGTTTCGTCTCTTAAAACTCTCATGGGTTCTCCAAGGCGCTGGCGGACTGCGGCTTCGTTCATCGAGAGTGAAATTCCGCCAATGGTGGCCTGCTCAAACGACAAGATGGGCCCGTCTGCTTGGGCGATTGCTCCTTCCTGGACTCTCTGGGGGCTGGGTGCAGCGGCAGTATAGTTTGACAAGGCTACCGCTTCCGGTTGCTGTTCAGAGATTGATTCAATTGGCGATGCCACGCTAATGCGGATTGGCAAACTACAAGCAGAGAGCAGCAGAAGACCGAGTGTTGAGCAGCCTAGCATCGCCGGGATGGCGATCGCCTTGGTGCAGCATTGGACAATAGTTGTAAGTGCTTTTTTCATACTTGCTTGGGCTAGTGCGAGGTTAGGTTAGATAGGTTAATCAGTCTGAGCAATCTCATGAGCAGAAATATAGCTCTTGGGGATGCAGCCCTTTTCGGGAACGAAAGACCAAGATCAATTCAGCGATCGCCAGGTTTGCAGAAGCGGCGATGGCTCTGCGCCTAGGTCGCGGCTTTGCCAGGCCCGCTCAAAGCTCTCTCGGGCTTCGGGATGCATTCCGGCAGCAATCACGCGCTGCAATACCTGGCGGCGGACTTCTTCACTGTGCGGGTCGAAGGCTGCCTCTAGGGTATAGAAGTGATACATCGCAAACTCATTGAATTTGGCGATCGCTGCATCAGCAAAGGCTCCCTCTGCACCGCGATAGAGATAGCGCACCAGCGTGTCAGCAACTTCGACGGGCAAAGGGCCAAAATCATAATCCATGTGCGTCGGCGGTGTCAGCGCTTCTAGGTTTCTCAACACCTCTGCTAGCGAATCGCCGCAAGACACCCGCGTCAAATCCATCGACACCCAGCCCACCAGCGGCTGCCGAATTTTGAGCCAGCCGTTGTAGGACTGCATCACGCGCACCGGAGTGCCATTGGGCAGTTGACCAATGACTTGCCCCAGCACGCCTGAGGCAGGTGCGAGCTGGCGCACGTTGGTCGGTGGGTTGGAGTCCTCTATCTGCGTCGTGCAGGGCATCGGGGCATCGCCATAGTCGTAGTTCTCGTTCAGGTAAATCTCAGGATCTTCAGCCCGGAGCGCATCTACTAGCTGGGTAATGATGTCCTCTGGCACTCCCCAGTAAACGAGATCGGCTTTGGTGATTTCTGTACTCATGCCCAGGAAATCTGCTACGACCCAAAAGCCGTTTTGCTTGACCAGCAGCACATTGTAGTAGTCCAGTCGATCGCTCTCCTGAATGCTGTATCTTGCGATCGCGTAGTTTCCATCAATGGCAATTGGTCCGACCTCAGTCGGCGGCAAGGGCCCCGAAGAACCGTCTAATCGCGCTGCTAAACGCCGATGGTATTCAACAAGTGCTGGGTCACTGATCACCGCTTGTCTCACGGCATCTTGCTCACTGGCGCTGCTTTTGGCAGCAGTAGAGGTTCCAGGAGTCTGCAAGGAATCGGCTTTGGGCAGAGAAGTTTCGGCAGCGCTAGCGGCTGATTGAGCAGAAGCATTGCTAGGTGAATCGGCTACGCTCCCTGTCAGTGAGGCAGAAGGAGGGGTCGTGGGACAACCCGTGAGCAGAAGGGCGATCGCCCCTGGCAACAGCATCAGCAACCGTCTGACAGGTCTGCTCGGCTGCTGACCTGGCACTAAGTGGGTCAATGTTTTCATCACTGTCATACTTCTGGAAATATCCTTTACGGTTCCACCAGGTCAATTTCAATTCAGCGAGTCTTGAGGATTCAGTTCTTCCCAAGTCGCGAGAGAGGGCGAAAAATCTAGTCTCTCTAGCGATGCACTGGCAAAATTTGCTCTGGCATCGGGGTGCATTCCAGCAGTAATTACCTGCTGCAACACCTGGCGGCGCACTTCTTCGGTGTGTTGGTTGAGGGCTGCTTCGAGGGCGTAGAACTTATCGATGGCGAACCCATTAAAATGGGCGATCGCCGCTTCAGCAAAGGCTCCATCCGCACCGCGATAGAGATAGCGCACTAGTGTATCGGCGGCTTCGACAGCGAGTTCTTCTTCCTTTGCCTGCAATTCATCCAGGTTCCGTTGCACTTCTGCAAGCGAACTGCCGCAGGACACCCGCGTCAGATTCATCGACACCCAGCCCACCAGCGGCTGCCGAATTTTGAGCCAGCCTTCCAGCGGCGCGATGACTGTAAGAGAAGTGCCGTTGGGGAGTTGCCCGATGGCATTATCCGAAGCAACTACAGGTGTGAAACGAACATTGGTCGGTGGATTGGGGTCGTCAAGTCGGGTCACACAGGGCATAATGGGTTCATACATGGGCATATCAGAAACCTCAAAGTTTGCCCCAGCCTGCCGAAATGCGTTCAACAACCGTTGAATCGTCGCCTCTGGCAAGCCCAAATTTGCCATCTGAGCCGTCACAATTTCTCCTGGAAACCCGATGCTGTCGAGCATGAGCCACCGATTGTTTTGCCGGATAAGCAGCCCATAGCCATCCATTGGCAAATCGCCTACGCCAGCAAAGTATTCTGCCAAGGCGTAGTTTTCAACGACGGCGATCGCCCCCACTTGCAGCGGATGGATATCTGCCGGGTCGCGCCCTGACACTCGCTCAAATTCTCGAGTAATAGCTGCACTGAGCAATGGATCGTTAAGTATTGCCTGCTGCACAGCCCAATTCTCCTCAGTGCCGCTTTTGGTGGCTGCCACTGGTGATGCAGTAGCTTGCAAACCGCTTTCTGTCGGTGTTGATGGTGTCTTAGAACTCGCCAAATCTGCTGCTGGCTGCGGCGATGCTGAATTGCTAGCGGCGCTGCTAATTTCAGATTGTGAAGCAGAGGTTGTAACTGCTGGACAACCCGTGAGCAGGAGGGCGATTCCCGCAGGGATCGCTTTGCGAATCGCCCCTGGCAGCATGTCCGAAACTAGACTCCAGCCCAACGTCCATTGCCGAGTCGTCGCCGAACCGACTTGCGTTTTCATAAAAATTTCCTGAAAATTCTGTGCGTTTTGGAGCGTGCGTCTCGTGACCGTGACCCAACAAACAATCGATCCGAATCCAGCGCCACCGGATGCCTCGCGGCTCCTGAAGGGACATTCCCATTCACAGTTCAGAATTCCCAAAATTCACGCTCAAAGCAGGATGGTTTTACGTGAACTTTGCAGAAAAATAAGAAATTGACGAAATCGAGGGCGATCGCCTTGATTTCATAATTAAGAGCATTTGTGGTGTGACTATGGCAAACTCCCTATGAGAAATGCATGAGGTAGATATGCCCCTCTCACGACAGTTTTGGCGTTTGATGGTGACGACGATCGGCGTGATTGGACTGGTGACGGGTTGTGCCCACTTGGATAGTTCTCAGCTTGAGCTTGCTCAAAGTGGCTGGATCGATACGCTACGGCGGTTTGGCGAATGGTCTACCCTCTGGCTGTGTTCTGTGGTTGGGGTGTGGATCTTCTTTCGGCTCCCCCAAGTGGATCTGGGCTGGATCGGTTCAGAAGTAGGGGGTCACCATCGAGATCAAAACTTCGGGCTGCTGGAACGTTGGGAAACGCAGCCCCTCCCTGGCGATGAAGAAAAAGCCAATGCCCTGGCGACCTATTGGGCGATCGCCTATCTCATTGGCGCAGCCTACATCCCCTGGGCCAGCACGCTCCAGCTTCCCGTTGTGGTCAAAAATCTGCTGATTCCAACCGCGCTAGCCATTTTGCTGGCGTGGCTACTGTGGAAAATTGCCAACTCCAACGCGCCTGCCAGCAAAGCCCTCAAGCAGCTATGGCGTACGCTAATGATTCTTAGCTTGGTGAACTGGCTGGTCTGGTTGATCGTGTGACGGGTTCCCAGAAACGGAAAAAACTGCTGTGCAGCGATGCTGCACAGCAGTCTTGAAAACGAAATCGAATCAGTCGTCTAAACGCGGTTGGTCAATCCCAGAGGCAGCCCCTAGCGGTTGGCATAGCCCGTGAACGCTGCGTCAATGTACTGAGACTGCACCCAGCCGCCCTCGGCCAGTTCCACCCAGTTGTTTTCGCGGCGACCTGTCAGCGCAACGCGCTGCCCGTCGTAGAGCGTGCTGGTGACGCGGTAGCTGCTGTCTGGGCCAGAGTGGACATTGACCGACTGGTTCGCAGAACGGACAACCCCCTCCGGACGCACTTCACGAGCGCCCACATAGCGGGGGTCTTCGGCGACCGTGCGGGTCACGGTATCCCGGCCGCGGAATAACGCCAGCAAGAGGGGGAAGCCCACGATCGGCAGCAGCAGCCACCACCAAGGGAAGTTCCGGGCAGCACCCACCGCATCGTCAAACGTCACGCCGCCATCGGCCACGCTGTAGTAGCAGGTCTGACGAGCATCTGCACCGTCCTTGGTCACCATCAACACCACCTTCGCATCCTTACCAGGACGGTCAGAAGCACCCGCTTCCACTACTTCCTTAAGGGCAAAGCCATTCTGCTGAGCATTTCTAATGCAGGAATCGGTAGCCGTCTGCACCACCGCTGGATCTTGAGCAAAAGCAGGAGCCGCCAGCGTTGCACCTGTCAGCAGCACAGCCACGCCAGCCGAACGAATTGCTAAAGACGTTAAGTTCTTCATGTTCAAACAATCCTATTTAGAAAAGAGGGGCAAAAAACTAAATGGGAATCAATATTTGGACGAAATTTGGACAAAGTAGACGAATTGGGCGGATAAGATACTTCTCCAAAATCGCCTAACCAACTAGAAAACCAAGCGTTAGAAAGGACAAGTCATCAAACAAAATCGTTAAATCGAGTTCGTCAAGCAAGCAATCCAAATCAACAACTCAAGCCAACATTTGTTGTAAAGCAGATGCACCCAGGCTTGATTGAGGACGGGCTATCAGGTCGCAACTGCAATCACAACTGCAATCACAACCGTCACCACAACTGCAAAAGCAGTGTGACCCGATAAACCACCCTGCTATTTGCTAGTCAGCGAAGAAGCCAGCTCGACGACCTTGCTCAAACCAGCCAGATGATCAGAAATCGACTTGACATCGACAGAACCCGTGCTGATGCTGCTGGCATCGTCTGCGAGCTGCTTAATCGCCTGAGCCGCCTGAGAAACCAGATCCTTGGAGCCGAAGACCTTGGTTTCGATCTGCTCCTTCAGAGCGTTTCCAGCATCGTCAGCAAACGCCTTCAGATCAGCCTGGAGCTTGCTTGCAGCAGCCTTAGACGCATCAGCCACGGTGTCAGATTCGACTTTTAAGGCATCCAGCGCAGCGACCGACTCATTCAGCTTGGCGCTAGCTTTAACAAAACTCTTGGAGAGTTTGGCTTGCTCAGCAGAACCCGCAGGCGCAGTCGCCAACTTGTCCAGAGTTAGCTTCAGGTCATCTGCCAGCTTCTGAGCATCTTTGAGACTCTTCGGCACGAGTTTGCTGACATCCGAAGCGTAGTCATCAATAACTTCCTGGGTATTGGACAGGGTTTCGATGAAGCTCTTGAGTTGGGAGGACAGCGTTGGCTCGGCAACCTTGGCTAGCACTGGAGGTGTGATGCTCATCGGAGCGGCGATCGCCCCATCGCCGACTACCGCAGACAGCAGTAACAAAACTCCAGCGAGGAATCCAACAAGAACCCGATTGAAAAATGAAGTCATAAAACTACAAAATCCCTTTGAACTCAATAAAGCTGACTCAGCAGAATCTAATCACAGAACGTAGACTCGCCCTATTAAGAAATCCCAAAGAAATTAATGGTATTGCATCACAACTAGAGTCGAGCAAGCGCGATGGAATAGACCGAAACCTTCAAACAATGAGAATCCTAGAAACAGAATCCCTAGAAGTGGAATTAATAAAACATTAGAAAATGAACACTCTATCGATCGCGCTACTCCTGCACTACTCCACGCAACTTAACAATGACATCGCAGCAACTATTTCTATGTTTGAGCAGAGTCAGAAAATCTTTAAGAAACTTGATGACCGTAGATTAATAGAGCGCACTCCTGAGGTCAAGTCGCCTGTGCTACAAGGAGGAAGGAGGGGTGATCTACGAATTTTTCAAGCGTCAATCTCAAATTTACTCTTTGAACTTACGGAAGGTTTTCGATTTAGATGTATCCGATTTTTGTCAACACTACGGAATCCCGAACCACCTGTTTGAAGAATAGATCTGAAGGGCGAATTTCATCCTTTTCTAGACAATCAACGTTTCAAATCCAATCCAAGCTCCGCTTCTGACTTCATGCGAACGCAAGAAGCTAACAGGTGTGATTGAACCATGCAAACTTACCTACTGCTTAGTCTGGTTGTCAGTCCGTTGATTGTCGGATCTGTGCTTGCTTTTGTGATCAGCGCATCGTGGGTATCGATTTTGATGGTTTTGCTGGGTGCGATCGCCGGAGCAATTTTGACTGTGCCCTCAGGGATTTTCTGGTTACAAACGCTGCACCAGGAGTGGATACAATCCCAGGCTGCCGGGTTTGTTTTTGTCCCGATCATTCTTCCATTCTTTGCGTATATCGGGGCGATCGCAGGCGCAAGTTTGGTGATTTTCCTCTATGGCTACGGCGGAAACCTTGCGTCTGGCATGTGGCTTCATCTCGTGGCAAGTTGCCTCACGGTTGTCGTGGCTGGGTTGATTCCCTCGGCGATCGCCGCGATTCCCTCTTTTCCCAATTCCGCGAATGCAGCAGGGCAAGCAGACGAACGATTGGTGTTTGTCCCTCTGTTTGCCATAGGCGCTGGAATTGCAAGTTCCTGGCTGGCAAGCCAACTCGCTTACCGGCTGATCCTCTTAATCATTCACTAATTATTCAGGGATACAGCAGCTTGGTTAACTAAAGCCCAGCGCCGAAGAGATAAAGCGAGAAATAGGCGAGCAATAGTTCTATCAACTCATTTTGGGCGAAGATGCTTGGGCGCAAGTCAGATCGTTGGTTCGGTCATGAGGCTTATCTTATCCTCTAGAACCGTTCTAGGGTGGGAAATGCGCTAGGGGCGATCGCCCTTGCGGCTTCTCCACAGGTCTTGGGCGTAGGAAAGATCTTGCCCGGATTCGCCAGTCCTTTGGGGTTAAACACCTGGCGGACGTATTGCATCGTCTCCAGATCGGCAGCAGAGAACATTTCGGGCATATAGCAGCGCTTGTCTGCGCCAATACCATGTTCACCCGAAATACTGCCGCCTACTTTCACGCAGAGCTTCAAGATGTCGCCGCCCAACGCTTCGACTTTCTCCAGTTCTCCAGGAATCGCGTTGTTATAGAGAATCAGCGGGTGCAGGTTGCCGTCGCCCGCATGAAACACGTTCGCCACACGATAGCCGTGCTTTTGGCTCAGCGCCTCAATTTCTTGCAGCACATATTGCAACTTCGTCCGGGGAATCACGCCGTCCTGCACGTAGTAATCGGGGCTAATCCGGCCCATCGCAGCAAAGGCGGCCTTGCGGCCTTTCCACAGCGTCAGCCGCTCTTGCGGATCGCTGGCGGCAGTGATGTTCCGCGCCCCGTTTTGGCGACAGAGGGCTTCGACGCGCTGCGTGTTGGTGTCCACTTCTATTTCAGAGCCGTCTAGCTCAATCAGCAAAATCGCCTCAGCATCGCGGGGATAGCAGTTCGTGCCGACGACATCTTCCACGGCGTTGATGCTGAAGTTGTCCATCATTTCCATGCCGCCGGGGATAATGCCCGCGCTGATGATGTCTGACACAGTTTGTCCCGCTGCTTCCACGCTAGAAAAATCCGCCAGCAGCACGCGGATGGTCTCCGGGGCTTTTAGAATCCGCAGCGTAATTTCTGTGGCAATACCCAGCGTCCCTTCGGAGCCGACGAAGATTCCAGTCAGGTCGTATCCGGGCATTTCAGGGATCTTGCTGCCCAGATCCACAATCTCGCCCGTCGCCGTCACCCCCTTCAGCCCCAAGACGTGGTTCACCGTTACGCCATATTTCAGGCAGTGAACCCCGCCGGAGTTCTCCGCAACGTTGCCGCCGATGGAGCAGATGATCTGGCTAGACGGGTCGGGTGCGTAGTAAAAGCCTGCGCCGCTGACGGCTTGCGTCACCCAGTTGTTGATCACACCCGGCTGCACGACGACGCGCTGATTTTCTAGGTCAATGTCCAAGATCTGGTTCATGCGGGCGGTGACGATCAGCACACAGTCTTCCACAGGCAGCGCCCCGCCGGAGAGTCCCGTGCCTGCTCCCCTGGCGACAAAGGGAACCTGATGGCGATCGCACACTCGAATCACCTGCGCTACTTGCTCTGTTGTGCGCGGCAGCACCACCACCGCCGGCCGCTGCTTGTAGCTGGTCAGCCCGTCGCATTCGTAGACCAGCAGTTCTTCCTTGCGCCGAATCACGCCGGACTCGCCCAAAATCGCGTCAAATTCTCGCAAAATCGGGGTCCAGTCGCGTTGGGAAGACGTTTCGAGTGCCAGCATGTCCAGATGTTCAGAGTAATAGGAGAAGGAGTCAGGAATTGAAGATTAACTATAGATAAGGGGTTGACCGAGATGCGAACGAATCATTTGCCCTAACCTTATCATCAGGCGTTTTGCTGAAAGATGCTAGTCGTCGCCAAGGATGCAGATTCTCCTATACCTTTCCTATCTAGCCTATCTAGGAAGGACTTGAAATCCGCCCAACTCTTGCGCCCCTAGCGTAAAGATCCCCTCCCCCTTACCAAGGGGGACTTCTAGCGCCCCCATCCCGAAGCCTGACTCCTGACCCCTGCAACCCCACTCCTGCAACCCGATCCCGTATGAAAACGATCGCCGAAATTAATGACAAGATTCAGCAGCAAACAGCCGTGGTGTGGACGGTGGAGGAGCTAAAGGCGCGGGTGGCAGAGTTGGGTGTGGCCCAAGTGGCAAAGATGGTGGACGTGGTGACGACGGGCACATTTGAGCCTGCGGAGTCATCTGGGGCAGTGCTGAACCTGGGGCATACGGACCCGCCGATTAAAATTCGCCAGTGCTGGCTGGATGGCGTGATGGCCTATTCGGGCTTTGGGGCGGTGGACTTGTATCTGGGCGCGAGTCAGATGGCGGAGATGGGCGGCGCGTGGGATACGCCTGATCCAGAGGAACTGCGCGAGGGCAAAGGGCGCAATGTGCCGCGAGAGCGGGGTGGCGGCCACGTCATCGCCGATTTGATTGCTGGCAAACCTGTAAAGCTGCGGGCAATCGGCCAGGTGACAGACTGCTATCCCCGTGCATCGGTGGAGACGACGATTACCCGCGACACGATTAACCAGTTCTACTTGTTTAACCCGCGTAATTTATACCAGAACTTCATCGTGGGCGTGAACGGGGGCGATCGCCCACTTTATACCTACCTGGGCCCGCTCCAGCCGCGCCTGGGCAATGCGGTCTATGCCAATGCGGGAGCGCTGTCGCCCCTGCTAAATGACCCGGATTTGAACCTGGTAGGCATTGGCACGCGAATTTTTCTGGGGGGCGGCGTGGGCTATGTGGCCTGGGAGGGAACCCAGCATTTTCCGCTGCAAAAGCGGCTGCCCAACCGCACACCCATCGGCCCAGCAGCGACACTGGCGCTGATTGGCGATGCCAAGCAAATGAGCGATCGCTGGGTCAAAGGCTGCTATTTCAGAGGCTACGGCCCGTCGCTGATGATTGGCATTGGCGTGCCCCTGCCCGTCCTCAACGAAGCAGTGGTGGAACGCTGCGCCGTCCAAGATGCCGATCTGGTGGCTCCAGTGGTGGATTTTTCGATTCCCCGGCGGGTGCGCCCCACCTTTGGGCTGGTCAGCTACGCTCAACTCAAATCAGGCCGCATTACTATTGATGGCCGCAGTGTCCGGTCTGCGCCGCTGTCTAGCATTTTTCTGGCGCGGCAAATAGCCCAGGAGCTAAAGCAGTGGATCGAGGCGGGCGAATTCATGCTGGCGGAACCTGTGGCCCCCATTCCGGGCGATCGCACGTTTCTGGCACAAGATCGACTGGGGTCGCAAATCAGCCTAGAGTAGCGATCGCTCCAGGAACCAAACCCACACTAAGAATCTTTCTGGCGCTTCACAGGCTTAGATATGCCCTCACGCCGCACGGGAGCCGGCGCTGCCCCACCCTCGCCAGCGCGAACGGGACGAGACGGCCCACCGCCCCGATCGGGGAATCGCTTCTTGCGAGCGAAGTTGTTGCGTGGGCCGCCACCCTTAGACTTGCGCTTCTTGGGTGGTACCAGACCAATCAGCGTGCCGCCTTGCAAAGTCAGGTTGTTACCCTGTCGCTGTACGTGCAAATCCCAGAAATAGCCGACAGTTTTGCCTTCCAGAGTTCCATGCAGGATGATTTTGAACATCCGCTCCTTGTCTTCACCAGGTTTGTCGGTCTTCTTGGGGGACTGTTGTACACGCACAACGACGCGGTTGTCTTCGGGAGAAACTGACATTACCTCGCCCCGCACCGAGAAGTAACCGTCGGTAAGTCCATCCGGCATCGCGGACTCTGGCACTGTTTCAGATTCAGATGAGGCTTCACCCGTTTCTGGCTCATCTGCCTCTTTGGGTTTGGTTAAACTTTCGGGTTCCCAGACTCCCACAATCTGAGCATGAAGATCCGTCGCCTTTTCGCGAGTGCGGGGATACACCACCCACAGGTGAGCTTGGGTCAGGTCGAGATGCTTTTTCACCAGGCTCATCACTCGACCCAGCAGCACAGCATCGATCACAGTGCCGTCTTCTGTTGCTAGCGTGCCACGGGTAAATTGCTCTTCGGAGGGTGTATAGATGCCGCGTACCAGCCCAATTGCGCGATACTGCATGGGTTCGCTAGCAGGCGGAATGGGGTGATTTCGCGGGGTGTTCTTTTCAGTTACGCCTGCGTCAATAGCTTTAGAGGCTGCCTCAGCGTTCTCTTGAGTTTCCACCTCCGCCACGGGTTCAGTCGTCGCTGGGGACTCAACCAGTGTTTTGTCTGGCGTTGCTGCGGGTTCTGCGACCGAAGGCTTGATGCTCTGAGGCTTGGGGTCTTCTTCGGGTTTGGCGGCGGCCGGGCGGGCAGGCGGCTTGGGCGGCTTGGGTGGTGTTAGCGGCTTCACAGTAGCCGTCTTGTCATCCTGCGATAGGCTTTCTGAGGCATCCGGCTGGTGGGCATGAGCGTCAGCACCGTTGGGCGTGGGCAAATCGGATGGCACGGTCGGGGCATCGCTGGACAAAGCGGGGGCGGAAATCTGATCCATATCGGTCGGTACTGGTGAGGATAGCTCAGGTGCAGATGATGCCTGAGACGGTTCATTGGGGGACGACGATGACCCAGAAGACTTGGACGACTGAGCGCGAGACGAACTCATGCAACCTCCTTATTGCGGGAACCCATCCACCCGCAAACGCTGACAGGTAAATGCCAGTGAAACAACAAGCGAACCACTTGGAAATAAACACTAGGTTAACATCCAGGTTGATGCTGGCTGCCAGTCTTGATAGGCATTTTTATCGATTGGGCGGTTTCTGGGCCAATCGACTCAGGGTGGCTGGGGCATTTCCCCCCCTAGCAGGGAGTGGACCTAGACAGAGCCAGGCCTGCCCCATTGCATAGCGCGGGGCATCATTATTCCCTGCTGACTTATACAGAGGCGATCGCCCCGCGTCAGGGATTTCGGCTGATGTTTTCAATGTTGGATCATAATGGAATGGCATTTGACAAATGACGAATTTCTATTTGAGTTTGGGGTTTGGCCGTGTTTGACAAGCGCAATCGTTGGATTGTTAACGGGGTGATGGCGATCGCCGCCTTCGCTTTCTTGGCCCTGCTGTTTCTGCCGTTCATGACGGCGCTGCGGTCAGGAGTGGCCAGTTCGGGTGCGTCGCCCAGCGCCACGCCCGGCGCGTCTCCTGCGTCGCAACAGGCGGAACTGGCAGATCAGGCGCGGGGCTATGAGCTGGTGCTGCAACGAGAACCCGACAATCAAACCGCGCTGCGGGGGCTGCTGGAAACCCGCATTCGCCAGGGCGACGTGCAGGGCGCAATCGAGCCATTGGAAAAGCTGGCCAAGCTCAACCCTGACCAGAGCGACTACACCGTGCTGCTGGCCCAGGCAAAACAGCGCGTGGGCGATCGCGAAGGAGCCGCCCAGGCCTACCGCAGCATTTTGGACACCCAGCCGGGAAATATCAACGCGCTGCAAGGGTTTGTTGACCTGATGCTAGAGCAGCAGCGCCCCGAAGCGGCCGTCAGCCTGCTGCAAGACACGCTCCGCACCGCCGATGAGCGAAATCGGGTGGCTCCGGGCAGCGTCGATGTGGTTTCGGTGCAACTGCTGCTGGGGCGGGTCTACGCGCAGCAGGGCAGGACGCAAGAGGCGATCGCCCTCTATGACCAGTCCATCGAGCAAAACGCCCTCGATTTTCGCCCAGTGCTGGGCAAGGCGCTCGTTCTGCAAGCCGCCGGACGCACCGAAGAAGCCAAGCCCCTGTTCGACAGCGCCGCTGCCCTAGCTCCAGCGCAATATAAAGATCAGATCAATCAGCTTGCCAGCGGCGGACAGGGGCAAACTGCTGCATCGCCCTTGGAATCGGCTCCAGCGGATGCACCCGCAGGCACAACGCCCCTGCCCAGCCCAACGACCCTCCCAGCAGGCAGCCCTGCGTCCGAGAGCAGCCCTTCTTCGCCATCCCGCGTCACAGGCAATCCCTAAACGGTTCACAATCTGCCACATCCAACCCCCTTAAAATCTGCAACCAGCACTCTCTCAGCCACCCATGAACTTTTGCAGCGATAACGTGACCGGAGCGTCGCCCGAAATTCTGTCTGCGCTGATTGCTGCCAATGGCGGGGCCGCTATGCCCTATGGTGATGACGAAATCACGCAGCGACTTCAGCAGCGGTTTTGTGACCTGTTTGAAACGAACCTGTTGATGTTCCCGGTGGCCACGGGGTCTGCGGCAAACGCGCTGGCTCTGTCGGTCGTTGCGCCGCCCTATGGCGCGATCTACTGCCACGCCGAAGCCCACATCAACGTAGACGAGTGCGGCGCACCGGAACTGTTTACTGGCGGCGCAAAGCTGGTGACGCTCCCAGGGGAAAACGGCAAAATCACGGCGGAGGCACTGGCCCACGCGCTGGCCCATGCAGGCATTGGGTTTGTGCATCATGTCCAGCCTGCCGCCGTCAGCATTACCCAGGCAACCGAAGCGGGCACAGTGTATACGCTGGAAGAAATTCGGGCGATCGCCCAGGTGGCCCATCAATACCACCTGCCGCTGCACATGGACGGGGCGCGGTTTGCCAATGCCTTGGTCAGCTTGGGCTGCACGCCCGCCGAGATGACCTGGAAAGCGGGCGTAGACATGCTCTCCTTCGGGGCAACCAAGAATGGGGCGATCGCCGCCGAGGCCGTCCTCTTTTTTAATCCAGAACAGGCTGCCGGATTTGAATATCGCCGCAAACGGGGCGGACACCTGTTTTCCAAGATGCGCTTTCTCTCCGCCCAGCTAGAAGCCTATCTGACCGAAGACCTGTGGCTGCGAAACGCCGCCCACGCCAACCGCCTGGCCCAGCGCCTCGCCTCTGGACTGCGGCAAATTCCCGACGTAACTCTCGCCTATCCTGTCGAAGCCAACGAGCTATTTGTCCGCTTTCCCGACCCCATCCTGAAAGGACTCCAGGCAGACGGCTTTCAGTTCTATGCCTGGGAGTCAGACGGTCGCTCGATGGTGCGCCTGGTAACCGCGTTTAACACGGCCGAAGCAGACGTAGACGCATTCCTCAGCGCCGCTCAGCACCACAGCCGACGGATGGTAGAAGGGGCGATCGCCTCCTGACCCTGGGAACTCTTACCAAAAAGCTGGGATTTATGACCTGCGTATTTGTGCGGCGATTTTGGTGGCGATCGCCCTCAAAAAAACACATGGGCATCGTTCTGTAAGATCCGAACTCTAGGGCGATCGCTCCCGTTGCTTATCACCTCTCTAGAGACCAGTGCTGACCTCAACATTAGCCAGGCCGCTTGAGCCTGTTTTTCCTTCCGCCGGGCACGCGTCAGATGCCCTTAGCGTCTAACCGAGCCCTTTTTGCGCCTTGTTTGAGCAACCTTGCCCTTTTTGATCTGCTCTTTTTTCTCTTTCAACTAGCCAGCTCGGTGCAGCGACGCGGGCACGCTCAGGTGACAGGTTCGCAGCGGCGGGAAGATCGTCTCTCCGTTCACCTCTACACCGACGGCTCCCTCTACGCCCAGCGCCAAGGCGACCAGTTCGTGCTTGGTCTGTGGGTTGGGAAAGCGGCCGGTCAGCAAGACGATCGCCCCCCGCTGGCTGACGCGCAGCCCCAGCAGGTCAATCTCGCGGCAGTGCTGTCGGAAGCAATGCTCGACCCGCTTAGAAAGTCCGTCGTAGTCATATTCGCCGCATAGCCCAACCCGCTCTGGCGGAATGCGTCGAAATAGCGGCAGAACAGGAGAAAAAACTGACAGAGCGCCAGAGCTGTCGCTACTCTGGTTCCCTTCTGGCTCTGAAAAGGATTGCCGTAAGCTCATCTTAAAGGATGTCACCTGAGGGGTTATCAAAGCCAAGACATCAACAAACGGGGAAGACACGAGATCGAAAAGACACAAAACAAGCGTGATCCTGAACCTGCAATCCGGAGGGCGATCGCCCAAGTCGTCAGGCCCTAAAGCCGCCCCATCATAAGGGGAAACTCCACTGAGAAAAAGGCAGCGGGGAACACGTTTGGGCAGCGGCCCATCTTGCTCCTTGGACATCAGTCATATGCAGACATATGTAAACAGACGTATGCAAACAAATCAGATATGGTGCAGAGGGACGCTCCGGGCAGTGCAGGGATTGCACCTTCAAAAGCTGCTATGCAGACACGAGATCCCAGTCGCTTTCCGAAACCGAAAAAGCCTGGTAGGAAAAGTTATTTCTTGATAAAAACTTTTCGCAGACTTTTGGGCTTTCCGTATTTCAACTGAGTGTGTCGCACAACGTATACACAAACATACCGTATAGTCCGCAGAAGATCAACTGATTTGTGTAACAATCATCACTTAGACTGATCCGCTTGCGGATCTTCGAGCATCAAGTCCGTAAAACTCCGTATAGCTCCGATGACGATAGGCTAAATCTTCATGGTGTCACTTACAGTCGGGCACGACTGAGGATTGGCTCAGAAAGTTCCCGACGGGCAGCCCCTCAGAATTGAGCTTGACTTTCTGAGACTAAATCCTCCAACGTCCTGCTGCCGAAGTTAGATCACCTGAAATTACCCTTTTCCAACAGAATTCCGTTAGGATTACGGCTGGTCGAACGACAGCAAGCGACTAATCGAACTGTCGGTGTTTTTAGCTACAGAGCGATCGGGCGAAATTTCGGATAGCGAAGACGAGGGTTGTATCGCGTGTGAAGCCGTGGCAGAGTTCGTCGATGGGCTGATTAGCAAGGCTTTCGTGGGATTGAGGGCGATCGCCCGTTGCACGGCCACCATCCGGCGAGCCTGGTCGCGGGTGATACTTTCGGTCGTGTTGCCCAGCCCTGGTGCATTCCAGCGCTGCGTGTCGGGGTCGAGAAAGGCGCGGGTGCGGGCCCACAGAATCGCTTCTTCGCCCGTGATCCCCTGCTGACGCGCTTCGAGCAGACGATCGAGATAGCCGCCTCGACTCAATGCCGCACGGGGCGATTGATTCGCCAAATCAATACCGTTTAGCTGTTCTGCCAGACTTAGCTCTAGTCCTAGCTTGGCGGCAATTTGCTGGAGTTGATGCGCTTGCCGCTGGAGCCGCTGGATTTGCTTGCGGTCGGCTTCGACCGGGGAAGCAGCACCGTGCTGATAAGAAAAGGTGCCCAGGTTCCACACGCCGTTGCCCGGATCGGTGTGCCCCTGGTAGGCGGCTGTGTAGTCGCCGCGCGGCGTGCGTGTGCCCTCGGCGCTGCCCACGGCGATCGCCACCAGCGAGTCTACTCCACCCGCAAAGGCCGCCTGGAGCATTGCAGACAGCACCGCAACCCCCGGATCTTCTGGCAACGCTGGAGCCAAGACCGGGGCAATTGCCGCCGGAGCCATTTCCAGATCAAAACTCAGCGCCGGATCTTTGGCAACGGGCGGTGATACCGCCAGCGTCATAGAAACAGGCACTTCAGACCAAGAAACGGGCGGAGAGGTTTCTGGCGGCGGTGCCTGTCCCAAGGACGACACATCGGGCAGTAGCGCAGGCGGCGCGACCTGGATATTCGCAAGGTTGGGAGCGGCTGCGCTGGGCGGCGGGGGTGGCAGCTTTAGCTGGGCGGCGGTTCGTCCTTTTCCTAATGGTGGTTCGGTCGCTTGAGGGGGCACGGCCAGCGGTACGATAGGCGGCTGAGCAGCAGGTTCGGGTGGCGCGGAGGGGGCGATCGCCGCAATCGTAGAGCCTGGTGGATTGGAATCTGTGGGGCTGGAGGCAGGAGGCGATAACTCCAGTGATAGGGGAGTCTGGGAAGGGGCGATATCGCTCCGCGAGGCTCGCGCCAACGCCGTCTGGTTTACTACCGACCCCGCCAGCACCAGCGCCATCGATCCCGCCAGCAGTCCTCTAAAAGTAGACCAGCGGATGGTACAGGGCGACTCGACAACCAGCGTCAGCGACGGGCCGGGCGAGTCGTCCGCCCAGTCCAGCGGATAGCCGCCGACGATATAACCCAGGATTGCCAATTCTGCCATGTTGGAGGTCGGTCAGGGAACGGTTTCGATTTTGGATTGGCGATTTTGGATTGCCAGTTAAGCGTCTACTGAGACTGGGGCGATTCGCGCAGCGATCCCTATGGAAATCGCAGCACTCGGGTGAGCAGCGCGGCCGATGGTTCCACCAGGGCCCAGCGGCCGTCGGTTTGTTTTCTGAGAGCGGCAAAATGCAGTACCTCGCCCCGCCCCAGCGGTTGCCCTTCTCGCACGCTGCCCAAGCTGGGCCGCCGCAGCCCACACAGCCGCAGCAGATACGCAGGCACTTCGGGACTGGAAAACACCACGCAATCGCCCGCGGTTGGTTGTATCTGTCCATCAAACGGGGCATAGACTTGCCCGCCTGCCAAATCGATGGAAATATCGCCTAGCCCCGCCAGCACACGATGACCTGCGATCGCACTTCCCGGCTGGATTTGCCAGGTCTGATGGATGGGCACACTGCGAGCAGTTGGCGGTTCCTGGGCTATGCCGCAAGCTGCCAGAGGAAGCAGCAGGGCGATTCGCAAAGCGTTCGCGCAAGCGGTGCGGCACACTTTCCCTACGGGAATCACCCCCCAGATTTGCCATCGACTCTGGCGGTTGCTGTGAGCGTTCTGGGTTTGCCGCCCACTCAAGACGCTACTTCTTAAACACAAAGTCATAGCCTGCATACTCGTTGCCCTCATACAGCACCACAAACCAGGTCTGCGGGTCAAATGCCAGCGGATAGGCCTCGCGCTCGGCGGGCACTCCAGCGCGAATTTCGATCTGCGGCAGCCGACAGTAGGGTTCGCTGATCACCGCTTTCACCTGCTCCCGGCTGCTGCGCTCAGGAATGCTGAGCAGTTGTGAAAGCTTGTCGCGGTGCAGCACCGACTGCGACTGCACCACCTCCAGACACTTGT
This sequence comes from Thermoleptolyngbya sp. C42_A2020_037, assembly GCF_015272455.1. Taxonomy (NCBI): domain Bacteria; kingdom Bacillati; phylum Cyanobacteriota; class Cyanophyceae; order Oculatellales; family Oculatellaceae; genus Thermoleptolyngbya; species Thermoleptolyngbya sp. C42_A2020_037. Next base: position 25,976 of record NZ_JACYLP010000029.1, on the reverse strand, counting down.
TACTGACCGGCTTGGGGCGGCGATCGCCCAAATCCGTCATCAGCATCGCCAGCATCAGCAGCGACCCACCCATCACCAAATAGGATGAGGGGTTTTTGCGTTCGGGTTTACGGCGCTTCATCATTTCCTCCTTCGCCAACTAGCACGAAGCAAGACAGCACAATCAATAGCCAGGCCGCTCCAAGAAGTACGCTCATAGGAATTAAGGGGGGTGAAGGGGGTTAACTTTAGAGCCAAAATCCGGTCAGGAAGAGTCCAGCAGCAATCAGACAGAGGCGATAGCCCAATAGCAGCGACAGGCGAGGAACTCGGAACGACAGGGCCGTTGCCACGATTGCAGGGGTGAGCAGGGCGATCGCTACGGGAACCCAAAGCTGCGGCAGCGCCATTAGAATTTGGTGCGTCGCCACCCGAAACAGCACACCACCCGCCAACCAAACCCCCGCTTCGGCACAAAACGACAACGGCTCGGTCGGCGGTTGCAGCCATTTCGCCAGCCTTCGCCCCCAAGCTGGATAGCCAGCCGACAATTGGGGGCGAGTCCGTCTGACCGCTCGCCCTCTAGAAAGAGCCGGGTCAGCCGACGCTGAAGAACGCGGAGTAGCTGGGGAAGCCGCTGGGGATGAACCGTTTGCTTTGGGCGGAGCGGGGGCAAGCTGAATTTGCATAGGGCGGATTTGCATGGGGCACGTTAGCGCGAGGGAAGATCGGGAAGCCCGAAGCCTGATCCATCCGAAAATTGGAAGCATTGCAGGCGATTCGGGAATTCAGAACACCAACTTCAGGTCGGGCTTGCAACAAAGCGGGTTTACAGTAGTGCAATCCAAAACAGGCAGTACAAGATAATGCACTGCAAGATATTGCAATCCAATAAGGAGTGGGTAGTAAGCGGTGAGCAATTCGCAGTGGGCAATTAGCGGTGGGGTGAGTGAAATTGGCGATCGCGCTATCGTTGCAGAGCAACATCGCCCCCAAAAAACTGCGTTCCTTTAGTTTAGTACAATTGTACTTAAAACGTAAATGATCTAACGCCCTAGCTTTTGTGCGCTTTTTCTGGAGGCCGGTGTCTGGCTCGTATTCCCGTTCTCTGAACGATTTCCGCCCCTCTTTTCCCACGCCATCGCGCCTATCTCGTGCGCCCAGCGACGCAGCAACGTTATGATTCCTTCTGTATCACACACTTGCTGGGCCGTTCCCTGATCCTCAAACCCATGGCCTCCCCCCTGTCTACTGAACACGCTTCGGCTGCCCACTCAGACCGCACTAGGATATGGCTTTCACGGCTCACGCCCTACCTGTTTCTCGCTCCGGCGCTGCTGGTGTTGGGGCTGACGATTTTTTACCCCGCGCTCAACGCCTTCTACCTCAGTTTCACCCGGTTTGAATTTGACATCACCCAGTCCCCTGCCTGGGTCGGCACGGCAAATTTCCAGCGCCTCGTCCGCGACCCCATCTTCTGGCAAACGCTGCGAAACACGCTGCTTTACCTGATTTGCGTTGTTCCCATCTTGGTGACGCTGCCACTGGGCCTGGCCATCTTGGTAAATCGGGCATTACCGGGAATTGGCGGGTTTCGGGCAGCGTTTTATACGCCTGTGGTGATTTCGATGGTAGTGGCGGGGATCGCCTGGCGCTGGCTCTATGCCGAAACGGGGCTGCTGAACCAATTGCTGCGCTGGCTGAGGCTATCGGAGGCGGGTGTGCCCTGGCTGACCAGCCCGCAACTGGCCTTGTTTAGCGTCATGGCGGTGACGATTTGGAAAGGGCTGGGCTATTACATGGTGATTTACCTGGCGGGGCTGCAAGCAATCCCAGCGGATTTGTATGAAGCGGGGGCGATCGATGGCTCCACAGGCTGGAAAAAACATTGGGATATTACGGTGCCGCTGATGCGGCCCTATCTGCTGCTGGTGGCGGTGATTTCTGCCATTTCGGCAACGAAGGTATTCGAGGAGGTGTTTGTGATGACGCAGGGCGGCCCGCGCAACAGTTCCAAAACAATGGTTTACTACGTGTACGAGCGGGCGTTTCAGGATTTGGAGTTGAGCTACGCTTGTACGATAGGGCTGGTGCTGTTTCTGATTATCTTGGGGCTGTCGGTGCTGCGGCTGATGCTGCGTTCGGAATCGCCAGATTTGCCTGGATGACGCATGATTTCTGACGATTTCTAACAAAACCTCGGCAAAACCCTTGCAAAACTTTAGATAAAACTTTCCGGTTAGCTTCTAGAAAGCTTCGCCGTATAATGTCTGGGCATCTATCATTTTCATGAACCGAATTGTTCTGAGTGCATCCCATTCATTAACCCGACTAAACTCGTCCTATAAGCTGCTCGGTTACATTCGATACTTGTTTCGCTGATTGGACAAGATTTGCTTCTTGCCTGCATCGTCACCGTTGCCATCGATCCTTAAAATCTGACTACACAATCCTGTGATAGCGGTTTATCCTGGTAGTTTTGACCCTATTACCCTGGGGCATCTCGATATCATCGAGCGCGGCAGTCGGCTATTTGGTCGGCTGATTGTCGTCGTTATGCGGAATCCAAGCAAAACGCCGCTGTTTCCGGTTCATCAGCGGGTGGCGCAAATTCAGCAGGCGACTCAGCACTTGTCGAATGTCGAAGTTGACACATTTGATGGATTGACCGTGACCTATGCCAGAATGCAAGGAGCAAAGGTCTTACTGCGGGGGCTGCGCGTCCTCTCCGATTTTGAGAAGGAGTTGCAGATGGCCCACACCAATAAGACCCTGGCTGAGGATATCGAAACTTTCTTCCTGGCGACTTCGAGCGAGTATAGTTTTCTGAGCAGCAGCCTAGTTAAAGAAATCGCCAAATTTGGCGGCCCCGTTGATCATCTCGTCCCTTCCGCCGTCGCGTTAGATATCTGCCAATGCTACGCCAAGACTCCCCCAACCGCATCGCCCCAGACCGCAACGGAACCAGCGCCAACGCCAGCCTCAATGGAGAGGCAAGCCGAGTCGGTGGAGTAGACATCCAGCGCGAACTGGCCAAGCTGGAAGAGATGATCCTGGAAGGGTCACGGCTGCCGATTATCAATCGGACGCTGATCAACGAGGATCAAGTGCTGGATCAGCTGGAGCTGGTGCAGATGAACCTGCATCCGGCGTTTGAAGAGGCGAAGAAGCTGCTTCAGCACAAGGAAGAGATTTTGCTGGAGGCGGAGCAATACGCCCAGGAAATCATCGAAACGGCAGAGCGACGGGCGGCGCAAATCCTCGACGAGATGGGGCTAGTGCGGCAGGCGGAGCTAGAGATGAAGCAGATTCGCCAGCGCGTGCAGCAAGAGTGTGAAGTGGCCCATGAGCAGGCGATGGTGGAAATTGAGCGGATGCGGCGGCAAACTCAGCAGGAAATTGAAGAGATGCGGCGGCGGGCGATCGCCGAGTGTGAGGAAATCCAGGCTGGCGCAGATGACTACGCCGATCGCATTCTGCAAGACCTGGAGCAGCAGTTTTCCGACATGCTGCGGGTTGTTCGCAACGGCCGTGGGCAGCTTCGTCCAGAAGCCCCAGCCCGAAACCTGCCGCGGGGGGGCGATCGCCCTAAGAAATAGAGTCTTGGGTCTGAGTTTTAGGGCTAGCGACTGAAGTCTAGCCCTGATCTCTGATCTCTGCCGCTCTGCTTTCTGGGTTCAACCAGCGCCCCTTGCAGCGGCTCGGTCAGCTTCTGGTAGGTGGTGGCCAGCAGCATATCCAGGTAGGCGCGGAGGCGCTGCCACTGTCGGAGGTTAGGGCGATAGGTCTGGTTGTCTTGCTTGAAAAACAGCGGTGCTTCTAGCAGTTGGGCCGCAGTAGACTGGCTGGCGGTGGTAGGCATGAGCAGCGCTGTGTCCAGCATCGGCACCAGGCCGGGCGGCAGATGCCCCTCCAGCAGCGCGAGAATGTGCTGACGACAGGCCGTGGTGTCGATGCCGCGCCGTTCTAGCGTGTGCAGCACGCTGTTGAGGGTGACAGGGTGTTCAGGGAAGGTTCGCAGCAACTCCATCAGCAGATAATAGTCGCTGGTTTGGTGGCGCGGCCGATTCAGCACCTGCGGATGCAGCGGCAACACCGCCAGACCGTAGGCGACGCGGCTACAGGCAGTAGAGGCATGACCCGCTGACAGGTAAGTGTCCTGGATGATGGTGGCGTTGGGCAGCTTTTGATGCAGCCAGCGGGCGATCGCCACTAGCGAGGCGCTGCCCCCAGAGCAAATCACCTGGCGAATTTCCAGCCGCGACAGGCCGGTTTGCCGCAGCAGTGTGTTTAGCTCCCGATTCAGCCGCTCTATGTAGGGCAGCAACACCCGACTGCTGAGGTCGTGGCGCGTCAGGCTGAGGATCTGGTTGCCCAGCGTGAGGCTGACTTGCTCCTGCTGCTGGAGCGCAATCTTGACTCGCTCGGCAATATGCAGCAGCCAGAGTCCCAGATCGGAACTCCGTAGCCGTTGCAGCATTCGGTGGCGGTGGGCCGGGTCGGGATCGCCTACTGCGGGCAGGGTCAAGTCGTCCCATCCTACGGCGAGCCAGGGGTCGGCTGCTGCTTCGGGAGAAACGGGAGGTTCGTGCCAGTCTGCTCCGCCCGGTTTGTGGGACAAGACGTTGGACGATGTTGGGCGATCGCCCCCATTCTTGGGAGTTTCGACAATAGGGCGCTGCGGGCCGTGGGTCTGGCGCACCCAGGCAGGATACACCAGTTGAGTCAGAATGTCCTGGTCGAGGGCTGTGCCCGCGTAGGGCAGCGTGCGAGTTACGAAGTCGCAGGGGCTGAGGTGCTGCAACTGGCTGGGTAAGTTCACCAGTGCTAACTCCGTCAGCGTTGCGCCTGCGCTCAGCACCAGGGTTCCGCCCTGCCAGTTGCCGGTGTAGAGGTCGGCGGGCTGGGCCGGGGCAGGCGAGAGCCTCAGCGGACGTGCATCGGGGCTGGGCAAGCCAGACAACAGCGTGGCGATCGCCTCTTCCAGCAGAAAAATCTGCTCAGGCCGGCGAACCAAGTGAGCCGACAAAATCGCCTCCCGCAGGTTGAAGCTATAGGTATCTGACCAGTTGGCGGGATAGCTGACAATCACGCCCGTCAACTGCCGCAGCGCAAGCTGAAACTGGGCTTCTTCCAGATCCACCGCGCCGCAGGTAAGCAATGGGGTTGTCGTGGCAACGTCTTCGGAGGCATAGCCGCCCGTCGAGAATGCAAGGCTCACCAACAGCGTCCGCAGCGCTTGCTGAAACAGGCTCAGCGGCAGGGCTTGGGTGTCGCTCCAGCGGGCGACGGGTTCCCATTGCAGCGTCTCGGTGGAATAGTAGGGCACGCCGACTTGCAGGTAGGGCTTGAGGTGGCTGAGAGTGAGCCGATGGGGCTGTTGGGTGCGCGGCTGGCCGAGGCTGGCAGAGAGGGGGGCGATCGCAATGGGAGCCGTATTTTGATCGCTCTCATCTGCCGCGCTGAGTTGCACCTGCACGGGCAGCCGAAACGTCTTGCGGGCGGGCAGGCGATTGCGCTCCGACGCAGGTGGCAATTCCAGCCAGTAAACCGGGTACAGCGCTCCCGCTGGATATCTCAGCAGCACTGCCGAAATGCCCGTTGTTCCAATGTCCAACCCCAGATACCACTGGACATTCTCAGCTTGCTTTGCCGATGCTTCAGCGGGTTTGCCTGCCTGGGGCGAACCGGAGCCAGACACCTCCGATAAGGCAGACAGCAGCCGCGACAGCGCCTCCGGAGCAATCCCCAGAGTTTGCATCAAATCCTGTAGCGCTAGATCTGGCTCATAGTCTTCTGGATCAAAGCTTTCGAGCCAGGGTTGCGATGGGTCAGATGCAGACAGCGGCAACTCGTCCGCAGGAGCAGAAGGAAAACCTGGGTTCGGGCCCGAATTGCCTTCAGCGGCGAGCGACGACTCCCAAGCTGGCTCAACGTTACTGGGGACGGCGGGTGTTGGGCTGGAGCCGTCCGAAGCCTCTGGGTTCGCGGGGGTTGGGCGGATTAGAGGATTTTTTTTTTGCCTCGCTGGAGGAATCGGGCGAATCCGCAGGCTGCGCCTCATCCACCGGATTCACTGGATTCCCCAAGTCAGCCGCAGGGGCGGGTTCTGCGTCATCAAACAAACTGGTCAAATCGGCTGCGGTTAGGTTGGTGCTGGGCGACCCCGGCGGCGGCACAGGAGTTACCTCGCCCACCGACGGCAAATCTTCAAACAGGCTCTCCAAGCCGCTCAGCGTAAACGCTGCCTCACCCGGCGGCGGCGCAGGCACCGATAGCGATAGATTTTCCAGGATGCTATCCGGGAGGGAGTCGCTGGGTGCGGGGACGCTGGGTTGGCGCGGACTGGGCTGCGGGGCAGGCGGCACTTCTGCAAACAGGTCTTCAAGGCTGCTGGGAATTGCCGGAGGGGGAGCGAGGTCGGGGGAGTTCGCAGGAACGCCCTGGGACGGCGCAGGCGAGGCAGGCACAGCAAAATCCGCCGAAAAATCGTCGAGGCTAGCGGAATCTAACCCAAAGTTCTCGGCAGGCGTGTCTGCGGGCGTTTCTGCGGGCGCTTCTGCGGGAGATACAGCGGTACTGCCTGCGCTAGAACCTTCTAGGCTAGAGAATAGGTCATCGGCAAGCAGATCGCCGGAAAAATCACTGGAGAAATCGCCAGAGAAGTCATCCGAAAAATCGTCGGCGAAAGAGTCCTCTAATGACTCCTCCACCAGGGACGACTGATCCGCTGGGTGGAGGGGTGTTTGCACATTGGCGATCGCCCCCATCCCGTCCGACGGTATAGGCTCCGTTTGCATCACCGCCTGAAAGTCGCTCAGGCTCAGGTCTTCTCGGTCGGGCGGCAGTTCGGTTTCATCCAGCGCGTTGACCCAATCCGCCAGCGATTCTGGTGTGGTCAGAGGAGCGATCGCTTTTTCGGGCAGGGGGGTGGAGAGTCCCGGCGGCCCGTCCAGCAGCAGCGTCATCTCGTCGTCCGATCCATCTTCGACAGGAAACAGGCTGGAGATAAACAGATCCTCTTCCGTTGGGGCATTCTGAGCGAAAGAACCGCCCTGCCAGTAGGATTGGCCCTCGTCGGTCAGTTCGGCAGCCGAACCCGCAGCGGGGAACGGATCGGGCGATTCGCGCAACGATTCCTGCGGGAATTGCCCCCAATCTGCCAGCGAATCTGTAAAGCTACTGCTCGTTTCAGAGTCCGTTTCAGAGTTCGTTTCAGATACGTCTGTGGCGGGCGCTGCTGCGGACGAACTGAGGGCAGCCAAGTCGGTGCTAAAGGCATCCGCCGCCAGCCCCTCCAGATCTGATAAATCAGCCGCCAACTGCTCCAGCGTGGTCTGGGTCACCTGTACATCGGGACGGGGACTGGACAGCACATCGTCGCCGCCCAACAGGTCTTCGCCCGGATTTGCAGGCTCGTAGCGATCTTCGGCATCGGTCGCCAGTCCATTCGCTGGCAGCCCCACCGCCGACTCTTCTGCGGATTCTGCCGCCATCAGTTGCAGCAGGTCGTTGAGGGAACGGATCACCTCCGGCTTGTTGGGCTGGGGCGAAGACAGTCCACCGTCCGGCTCCTCGGCGGGAGGCGGTTCCGGAGATTCCCCAAACAGCAGATGCTCGACTGCTTCGGGCGATCGCTCTGTGGAGTGAGGTGGCTGAAAGGCAGAGGACTCGGTTTGCGCCGTCGGCTCGGCTGGCTCTGCTAGTTCTCCAGCACGGGCTTCCCCAGCAGGGACATTCATGAACTCGCTCAACAAATCCACCAGTTCATCAACGCTGGGGCTGGCGATCGCCGCATCGGTCGCATCGGCTGCATCGCTGGCTGGGTCTGCCTGTCCGCCAAACAGAGCCTGATCCAGGCTTTCCAGGCTGCCCAACTCAGCATCAATGGGGGGCGTATCGCTCAGATCAGTCAGACCAGACAGATTAGACTCATCAGACTCATTCACCGAACCGGATTCTGCTACGTCCGTCAGATCGGGGGCGGGCTGAACGAGCGATCGCTGTTCCGCATCCGACAGGTGTTGATCGACTGGCTCATCATCTGCCGTGTCTGCCGTCTCTCCGGTGGCCCCAGCCGCGTCTATGCCAAACAGGCTCTCGTAAAACGCATCCAGTTCGTCATAGGAGTCTGTACCGCTAACGGAGTCAGCATCCAGCCCAAATCCCGTCGTCAGGTCGGCGCTATCGGGTGCGTCGGTGGAGCCTGCCTGCTCTAGCTCGACATCCAGTTGGGTACTAATTTGCCCCAGTAGATCTAGCGCCGAGTCCAGATCTTCAATTGACAAGCCTAGGCTGGCGGGGGCTTCTTTAGCTTCTTCTATCGCTTCAGCCTCTTCGGCATCCTCTTCAGCCTCTTCGGCATCGACCTGCAAGACCGTGCGCGGATCGCCCAGTGGCTTATCCGCCGGGAAATCCGTCATCGCCGACTCGTCAATCTGGAACATCGTCAGGTCTTCGTCGCCATCATCTAGCGATGCAAACTCCGCGTCGTCCTCCAGTTCTGGCAGTTCCGGCACCGATGCCAGTTCCAGCCGCTCTAGCTCCTGAGTCAGCAGTTCCAAGGCTTCCAGATCATCAATTTCGTCCAGCAGTCCCGGATAGGCAGTGGAACCCATCGGGCGGGTATCGGCGGACATTGGGTCTGACCCGCTTTCGGGGGCCACACGGTCAGCCGCACCAGATTCCGGGCTGGGTTCCGGAACCTGGAATACCGTCAGTTCCTCATCCAAATCGGATTCTGGCACCTGGAATACGGTCAAGTCTTCATCCGAAACAGGTTCCGGCACCTGAAATACCGTCAGTTCGTCTTCCAGTTCGCTGAGGAGTTGGTCGATTGGGTCGAGGCTGTCGGACTGCGGGCGGGCAGAGGAAGCGGTGGTTTCCAGCGAGGCGGGTGGCCACTGTTCCGTCGCTGGCTCTGTCGTTGGCTCTGGGGCGGGCGGGCGGGCCGACGACTGGGGCAGGCTAGTAGCAGGCTGCCATTCGGCATCTTGAATCGATGCCTGGAGATAGTGGGAGGCTTCTCGGCTAAGCTGTTCGGCTAGGCGGTTCACCATTGCCGCAAAGATGGACTCGCCCTGCTGCCCCAGGGTATTCATCTTGTCCAGCCCCAGGCTGAGCGATTCCTGATAGGTTTCGATGTTGCTCTGGAGCGACTCGAAGATGACGCGCAGGCTGTTATCTAGCTTCAGCAGCAGTTGGTCAGACTGAGCCTGGATGCGCTGAATTTGCTGGAGGCGCTCGGCGGGCGTGAGGGCGGGCACCTCAGTTGCAGATAGGGACACAGCCGGGTCGGCTGTTTCTGATGCAGTAGAGGGGCGATGTGGCTCTGCAACGCTGGCACCAGCACCCGCAGCCTGGGCCTCGATCTCCGTCAGCATTTGGGCGACCTGCCCTGACAAATCTGCCTGCAACCGGCCCATCAGCGTTTGCAAAAACTCGGAGATGAGGCGCTGCTGGTCGGCGGCGGGCAGCGTGGCCGCAGGCGGCGGTGTGGCATCCGTCAGCACGGCCTGTTGGCGCTGAGATTCTAGCTCGTGAATTTCTTGCAGGAGGCGATCGCGCTGACGATACAGCACTTCCAGGTCATTCCGCAACGGCTGCATCACCGTCGTCCGCAAGTAGGTTATCTCTTGCAGCATGGCTTGCAGCACCTGTTGGGCCGATTCCGCAGGCGAGGTCGGCGACAAGGGCACCGCATAGCCCTGATTCATTGGGTCGTGGGAGAGGGCGCTCCCCACTGCGGGGGTTCCCTGCTGCTGCATTTGGGCCAGATAGCGTCGGGTTTCCTCCAAGACGCGGCGCTGTTGGTCTGCCTCGCCGCTCATTACCCAAGGCAGCCGGGGGCTGGATTTGCCCAGCACCTCGTCGATCGCCCGAATTAAGTCCTGAAGTTGCGCCGGTTGATACGTCACGGTTGTCTTGAGGGGAACGAAGGAAGCGGCCTGGAGTTGCCGAAGCTGACAGGTGGATGGGTTAAAGATTTGCCTGGACTGGGTTTGTTTAGAGTAGGTTTGCCTAGAGTGGGTTTAGCTATCACGCCTGCCGTTGCGGACTGGATTGACCTTCTGGATCGACTTTTGGATTGACTAAGGGTTAGCTTAACGGTTCGCCCATGTAACGCTCGCCGCTAGCAATTGGCTGACGTAAGTAGTCGCTACGCAGAGACCAAGTCCATTGATATCCCCAAGTCCATCGATCCAAGTACGCCTACTCAAGTACGTCTATATCGCTTATATCGCTATAGGATTCCCCAAAAACGCTGCCATTCTTCCCATGCTGCAAGAAAAATCAACGTTTTGGAGCTACAGTTTGGGTTAAACACTTGCTCAAGACTTGAATTTCAGGGCTTGAGTGTAAGACGTGAATGCGAGGCTCCTGGGGTGAGGCACATCCAGCACGGTAGAGCGTGCCCAAATTTTAGTGTGTAATTGCGTCATTAGAACCACGGTTTATGGGCGATCGCTCTTCTAGTCTAGATCGGCGTTCTTCTGAAGAGACGGGCGTTTTGAAAGATTTGTCGTAGCTTACTCTCTCTTGAGAGGGACGGACTTTGAGTTTCACGTTAAGATTTTGAGTTTCACGTTAAGATAGCGCAGGGTCATAGCGCACCTAGCACATTGACCTGGCATATCCTGGCTAGCCACAACCGTTGCCGATCGGCATATCGCGCTTCATAATTTGTACTGGGTGCGGTTCAAGATTCCGTATTTCTCTCGTCTTGAACGGTTAGCGCGGTCGATGGGTTCTTTGATAAAGCAATTTGATAAAGCAAGCTGACAAAGACAAAGCAAGCTGAGAAGACAAACTGAGAAAACAAACTGAGAAAACAAACTGAGAAAACAGGTCAGTCGGTCAAACGCAGAACAAATCAAGAGCAAGCATGGGCAGCCCCCTTATATCACTTGGAACAATGGGACGTAGCAGCTTTGTGAACCGGGATAAAGCCCCCGCAAGCCCGGATGTCTCCACTCAGCGCCCTGCCTTTGGGCTGTCGGGGCTGACGGGCGCAGCCATTGCGGCGGTCTGTTGGCTGGGCATGGGCGATCGCGCTTTGGCTCAAACTGCGCCCCCGCCCAACCCCGTGCTGAAAATCGGCATCGTGCAGCGCTTTGGCGACGAACCACAGGACGTGCTGACGCTGCAACCCGCTGAGGGCGATCGCCTCTCGCTCCGCTTCAAAACCGACGAGGGGCAAGACCAGACCGTGACCACTGCTGCCCCGGTGAGGGTGGGTGTGGTGATGGAGCCGCTGCCAGAGCCAAAGGTGGTGGAAAAAGTGGTGTTGGGCAACCACCGCAGCTTTGAGAGCGCAGAAGACCAAGCCAACCAGTGGCGATCGCGCGGCATCGAGGTCGAGCTGGCCCAGCCGCGCCAGTGGCAGGTGTGGGCCAAGCGCGACACCTACGAAACGCCACTGGTGCGTCGGCTGTTGCTGAAAAATTTGCAAGCTCAGGGCGCGCGCACCGCCTTTATCGATCGCCAGGTGCAGCGGCAGGTGCCCCGCGCCGTGCTGGAGGTGGAGGGCAACCGCCTGATGCGCGATGAGGTGGAAATTCTCTCTTCCTACAGCCGCGTGTTCGTCACCGAAGGCGAACTGCCCCCCAACGCGGCTCGCAATGCCAATGTGCCAAACCGTCGGCTCTACGGTGGCAGTCTGCGCCTCCAGCCCAACGCCTACGGCAACTATACCCTCGTCAACTACGTCCCCACGGAAACCTACCTGCGCGGGGTCGTGCCCCACGAAATTGGGCCGTCTGCGCCGCCCACCGCAGTCCAGGCCCAGGCGATTTTGGCGCGTACCTATGCCCTGCGAAACCTGCGGCGATTTGCCATCGACGGCTACGAGCTTTGTGCCGATACTCAGTGCCAGGTTTATAAGGGGCTGACGGGCGCGGTGGAATCGGCGGATCGGGCGATCGCCGCCACGCGGGGGCAGGTGCTAACCTATCGCAACGAGCTAATCGACGCGCTCTATTCCTCCACCACGGGCGGCATCACGGCTCCTTTTGCTGACGTGTGGAACGGGCAAAACCGTCCCTACCTGAGGGCCGTGGTGGACTCCGTAGAAGGCGTGTGGGATTTGGCCAATCGCCCCCTGTCGGACGAGATGAATCTGCGAGCGTTTCTAAACCTGCGGCAGGGCTTTAATGAAGCAGGCTGGGACAGCTTCCGCTGGCGCAAGGAAAGCACTCTGGAAAACATTGCCGAAGGGCTACGCCGCTATTTGCAGAGCCAGCGCCATCCCTTTGCCAACCTGACGCGGGTGGAGTCGGTGCAGGTGGTGGAGCGATCGCCCGCCGGTCGAGTGCAAAAGCTGCTCATCCAGAGCGATCGCGGTCCGATCACCCTGGAAAAAGACGAGATTCTCCGGGCGCTCTATGCCCCCACTAGTACCCTGTTCTACCTGGAACCCGTCTACGCCCAGGTGCCCATTCCCCAAAACGCGCCTAGCTCAGCCGCACCAGAGGACGGAGAGGCGGGTGCTGAGGTCAATCTAGCCCCTTCGGTGTCTAAGCCATCCCCCATTGCGGCCGAACCCGACCCCGCCGAGCCATCGCCTATCAAAGCTGCAAAGCCCGCCGAGGAAGCGACAGGCGATTCGCTAGAAGCGCAAAACCGCGTGCCGACGATGACGGTACTCAAGGGCTATGCCTTCGTTGGTGGGGGACTGGGCCACGCCGTTGGCATGAGCCAGACAGGGTCCTATCGATTGGGACGACTGGGCTGGTCAGCCGCCCGCATCCTCAGTTTCTACTACCCCGGCGCTCAATTGGTCACGCTCAACGAAAACATTGTCTTCTGGCGCGACCCGTCGAACTAACGCTGGAACAACCCTGGAACACTGTTGGGATGTGTTCGCAGAGGGAGCAGGATAGGAGTTGTTTTTTATACTAGCCATCGGCGTGCTGTGCTGACTGTTGAGCAAGACTGTGCGGCATTTACTGTCGTGTTCACCTGCGTATATCCCCGCAAGCCATCTGCTGCCCTCGTATGAGACGAAATCGTTGAAAAGCTCAAGAGGGCTTCTAGAAGAGCATTTAACCGGTTTTGGCAGCTAAAAAGGTCTTAATTCTGTAAGTCAATTAGCTTGATTCCTTTCGACGTTTTGAAGTATCCGGAAAAATCCTGAGAAAAGTTTTTTTAAGCCTTACGTAGATTCTCTTAACTTAAAGGCTCCGTAAAACTTACTAGATTTCCTTTGCAAGGGGCGATCGCCCTCAGGTATTTGTATAGGAAGTCACGCTTAGCGTCGTTTTGTGGGAGGGCACGGACTCTCTTGGGAGTTGCGGTCGTCACAGGGCGGGGCCTGTTTGGCGTGCGTAAACGTCAATTTCGCGTCTAGGCCGGAGCTGGCAGTCACTCTCTAAGGCCACTGTCTGGCGCTTCGACATTCACGACCCGCTGAAGTTTTACAGATTTACGAGAAGCAGTTATGGCTACTTTTTCGGTTGCGACGTTCCAAGAGCTAGTCAACGCTATTAATTCGGCAAATACAAACGCCGAAGCAGATGTTATTGAAATTACCAGTAATATTGTCCTGACCAATGCGCTGCCCTTCATCCGGGAATCCGTCAACCTGACAATTCGCAGCAGCACTGGCAACACCTTCAGCATCAGCGGCGATGCCAACAGCAACGGTATCAATGACGACGGAGATGTCCGACTCTTCTTTATCGAAAGCGGCAACGTCACCTTTGAAAACCTGACGCTAACCCTGGGTCGGGCCGAAGGGGGCGACGGTTCGGGCGGCGGCGGCGGCATGGGCGGTGCCCTGTTTATCTACGATGGCAATGTCACCCTGAGCAATGTCACCCTCAGCGAAAACGTTGCCGTTGGCGGACAAGGGCTGGCTGGACTGGGCCAAGGCGGCGGCGGCATGGGCGGCAATGGCGGGGTAGCCCACCCCTCTGGGGCCGCAGGCGGTGGTGGCGGCTTTGGCGGCGACGGCAGCCCTGGCAATGCCAACGGCACGGGCGGCGCGGGCGGTTCCGGCGGGCTGCTGAATAGCGCAGGCATTGGCGGCGTGGGCGGCAACAGCGCAGGCACAGACGGCGGCGGCGGCTCTGGCGCAAGCGGCGGCTTTGGCGCAGGCGGCGGTGGCGGCGGTGGCGGCAGCTTTGGCGGCAACGGCGGCGATGGCGGCTTTGGCGCGGGCGGCGGCTCTGGCGCGACCAACCCCAACGGTAGTCAGGGCGGCAAGGGCGGCTTTGGCGGCGGCGGCGGCGGAACGACCCTAACGCTGTCGAGCGAGGGCGGCTTTGGCGGCGGCAATGGCAATAGCAACGGCGGCGGCGGCGGCGCGGGCATGGGTGGTGCCATCTTCATCCGCACGGGTTCTCTGACGATGACCGACACGCGCTTCATCAATAACAGCGCTCAGGGTGGTGCGGGCGCAGGCGGCGATGGTCAGGGCTTGGGCGGCGCGATTTTTGCGCTCAACTCGTTGACCAATAGCAACGGCAACAATCTGGGAATGCCGACCCGCCTGCCCACGGTGACGGGCGATCGCCTCTTTGCCCAAGGCAACAGCGCCAGCAGCGACAACAACTCGCCCGCCAACAACGACAATTTCTTTGGCGTGATTCTGTCGGCAGAGTTGCCAGGCCAGGCTCCCCGCGTATTCGCCATTTCCCGCGTCGGCCCCGAAGCCACCAATGCCCCAACCGTCAGCTTTTCGGTCATCTTCAGCGAACCCGTGACCGGGGTTGATGTCACCGACTTCAGCCTGACGACCACCGGGCTGACTGGGGCAACCGTGGCCAGCGTCACGGGCACAGACGGCAAGTTTACGGTAGTGGTCAACACGGGCACCGGCAATGGCACAATTCGCCTAAACGTGCTGAATGACGATTCGATCAGGGATTCGGAGAATTTAGCGCTGGTAGCTGGGGTCAATGGCACGGCTGCCTTCACGATTGATCGGGTTGCCCCGACAGTAGACATTGTGGATGTTGCACCTGATCCCCGGACAACAGCGCTGGGCACAATCACAATTCAATTCAGCGAAGCCGTCAGAAACTTTGACCTGAGCGACTTGCAACTGACCCGCAGCGGTACTGCTCTGGATTTGAGTACCGCTACGCTGTCAACGGCCGACAACCGCACCTTTACGCTGGGGAACCTAAATCGGCTGACCAGCCGCACCGGCACCTATACCCTGACACTAAGCGTCAGCGACATTACCGATCTGGCTGGCAATGCGCTCGCTGCCGCTGCCTTCGACACCTGGGAAATGACCGCAGACGATGTGGGGCCAGGAAACGAGGAACTGCTACCTGTGCCGACAGCGCCCAGTGGGCAACTGGGAACACCCCTAGTGTTTTCGCTGGGCCGTCGCCCCAACGTTGTCCGAGGCACCAACCGAGCGGAAACCCTGCGGGGAACCAATCGAAATGATCGGATTATTGCGCGGAGCGGCAACGACCGCGTGATTGCTCGCGGCGGCAGTGACTTGGTGGATGGAGGCAGCGGCAACGATGACCTGCGCGGCGGCGGCGGCAATGACCAACTCGTCGGCGGCGCGGGCGATGACACGCTGCGGGGGCAGGCAGGCAACGATATCTTGATCGGTGGCGCAGGCAACGACGTGCTGATCGGCGGCGGCGGCAAGAATATGTTCGTGTTCAATAGCCTGGCCGAAGGCATTGACACGATTGCCGATTTCAAGACGACCGATGTCATCGACCTGCGCGGCATCTTTCAGCAGCCCGCCTTTTTAGCAGGGGGCACGCCGTTCCAGCGGCTCAGCGCCTACGTCAAGCTGTCGCAAGTGGGCACAGCGACGCGCATTTTTGTCGATGCAGACGGCAGCGGCGCAGGAACCAACTTCGTGGCGATCGCCAACCTGAACAACACCCAGGTCAGCAGCGTCACCTCCGTTAACTTCGTTATCTAGCAACATCGATGCAGTCTTTTGTTTTCTAACTCCTGTTTTCTAGCTCAGAGTTCTCCTGAGGAGCGGCCGCTGGTCGCTCTTTTTTTGCTTATTTTTTGCCTATTTGTAACGCAACGCAATGCAGTAGAGAAAAAGTATTAAGCCCCGCATCCTTAGAATCTGCTCAGGACACAATACAGGAGTCAGATCGATTCTCGATTGTGGATTTTCGATTCTGGATTACTAGTCCATCAGCTCCAAAGCTCCCAGCAATCTCATCCCCAGCCCCTCACCATTTCCCCTCAGAAGAATTCCCCCCCTTCCCTCCATATTCTTCGTTCTTCCCTCTTCGTTCTTCGTTCTTTTCTCTTCCCTCTTCGTTCTTCCCTCTATGAAACCCATCCGCACCTTCAACGTCACCCCTGCCCTGCCGCCCTTGCTCGAACCGCTGCGGCGCATTGCCTATAACCTCCACTGGGACTGGAATTATGAAGCCACCGACCTGTTTCGGCGACTAGATCGGGATCTGTGGGAAACCAGCAAACACAACCCCGTGCTGATGCTGGGTACGATTAGCCAAGCACGACTGCGGGAGGTGGCCGAAGACGAGGGATTTTTGGCGC
Source organism: Thermoleptolyngbya sp. C42_A2020_037 (assembly GCF_015272455.1). Taxonomy (NCBI): domain Bacteria; kingdom Bacillati; phylum Cyanobacteriota; class Cyanophyceae; order Oculatellales; family Oculatellaceae; genus Thermoleptolyngbya; species Thermoleptolyngbya sp. C42_A2020_037. The sequence goes on along the minus strand of NZ_JACYLP010000029.1, from coordinate 9,494 downwards.
AGATGGAGCGCGTGGAGCGGCAGTTGGATGACTATCTGCGGCAGCCGAGCTGGTTTCGCAAGCGGCGATCGCCCAAATCTGCCACGCCCAACGGCAAAACGCCCCAGGCGATCGCCCCCGACGCTGGGCTAACCGACTGCTACGCCTACTTTTCGGCAGAATTTGGGCTGACTTCGTGCCTGCCGATCTACTCCGGCGGCTTGGGCGTGCTAGCGGGCGACCATTTGAAATCCGCCAGCGACCTGGGTTTGCCGCTGGTGGGCGTGGGTCTGCTTTATCAAGAAGGCTACTTTGCCCAATACCTCAACGCCGACGGCTGGCAGCAGGAGCGCTACCCCATCAACGACTTTTACAACATGCCTCTGCACCTAGAGCGCCACCCCGACGGCTCCGAGATCCGCATCACAGTAGACTATCCTGGCCGCCAGGTCTATGCCCGCATCTGGCGCGTGCAGGTAGGCACGGTTCCCCTTTACCTGCTGGATACGAATATCGAGCCAAATAATCAGTACGACCAGGACATTACCGATGAACTCTACGGCGGCGATATCGACCTGCGAATTCACCAGGAAATCATGCTGGGCATTGGCGGCGTGCGGATGCTGCGGGCGCTTGGTCTCAGACCCACTGCATATCACATGAACGAGGGCCACTCGGCGTTTTTGGCGCTGGAGCGAATTCGCCTGATGATTGAAGAAGACGGGCTGACCTACGAAGAAGCCGAAAAAGTGGCCCAAGCCAGCCAAGTCTTCACAACCCATACGCCCGTGCCCGCTGGTATTGATCTATTTCCCCCTGACAAAATCATTTACTACCTGGGGCACTATGCCGAAAAGTTTGGGCTGGCGCGGGAGCAGTTTCTCTCGCTGGGACGCGACAATCCGGGCGATCTGGCGGCTCCCTTTAGTATGGCGATTTTGGCGCTCAAGATGGCCTCATTTGTCAACGGCGTGAGTAAATTACACGGCGAGGTATCGCGGTCGATGTTTGCCACGCTGTGGCCGGCGCTGCCGTTGGCAGAAGTGCCGATTACCTCGATTACCAACGGGGTTCATGCCCGCAGTTGCGTGGCCAAGTCTACCCAAGATCTCTACGATCGCTACCTCGGCCCAAGCTGGAACATGGCCCCTGCCAGCGATCCCTTGTGGGAGCGGGTGAGCAGCATTCCTGATGAAGAGTTTTGGCGAAACCACGAGCGCTGTCGATCGGAACTGGTGCTGTTTGTGAGAGAGCGGTTGCAGCAAAGTTTGCGCGATCGCGGCGGTTCCCTCATCGAACTCAGCCAGACGCAGGACGTGCTAGACCCCAAAGTGTTGACCATTGGCTTTGCGCGGCGCTTTGCCACCTACAAGCGGGCGACGCTGTTTATGCGGGATGTGGAGCGGATCAAGCGGATTATGCTGGGGCTGGGCGATCGCTTCAAGTCCAACCATCCGGTGCAGTTCATCATTGCGGGCAAAGCCCACCCCAAAGACAATCCTGGGAAAGAACTCATCCGCCAAATTGTCCACTTTACTCGCGAGGCCGACATTCGCCACCACATCGTGTTCATTCCCAACTACGATATTCACGTTTCGCGGATGATGGTGGCGGGCTGCGACATCTGGCTGAATACGCCGCGCCGCCCCCGCGAAGCGTCGGGAACCAGCGGCATGAAGGCGGCGATGAACGGACTGCCCAATCTCAGCGTGCTGGATGGTTGGTGGGATGAAGCAGACTACGTTCGCACAGGCTGGGCAATCGGACATGGCGAAGACTATGACGATCCGGAGGAACAGGACGAGGTAGAAGCAAATGATCTCTACGACCTGCTGGAGCAGGAGATCGTGCCGCTGTTCTATGACCGCGACGAAAACGACGTTCCCCACGGCTGGATTGCCAAGATGAAGGACGCGATTCGGCTGAATTTGCCGACGTTCAACACGGCGCGAATGGTGGCGGAATATGCAGAGCGGGCCTATTTTCCGGCGAGCGATCGCGCTCGTGCCATGATTTCCAACGACTATGCCCCCGCCAAAGACCTGGCCCGCTGGCATCACCACCTGTTTGAACACTGGTACGACATAAAGGTTGATCGGGTAGATGTGTCTTCAGATGGAAACGTCCAGGTGGAGCAGGAAATTCTCGTCACCGCCTATATCCGACTGGGCAAATTGACTTCTGACGATGTGCAGGTGGAACTGTACCTAGGCGCAGTGGATGAAAACGGCGAGATTGCCAACGGGCAGCCTGTGGTGATGGATTATGCTGGGGCCGATTCCGAGAATCCTGAAACGAGTGTGTATCGGCGGGCGATCGCCTATCGCAACAGCGGCTTTCAGGGACTTTCGCTCCGCATCTTGCCCAAGCACGAAAACCTCAGCAGCCCCTATCAGCCGGGATTGGTGCTTTGGGCGTAGTTTGGCAAAAGACCAGGAGAGTCATAGAGTGATAGGGCTAATCCTTAGCTCTTGGAACGATCACCGAATGCATTAGCATTGAATCAGGTTCAAATTCAGTGCAGAAACCGTGATTAATGTAAGCAATATCTATTCGCTGACGGACTTCAAGCGCAATGCTAAAGAGTTTGTAGAGCGCATTCGCCAGACAAATTCTCCGCTCGTGCTGACGGTCAACGGCAAAGCAGAGGTCGTCGTGCAGGATGCTAAAGCATTTCAAGAAATGGTCGATCGGCTGCGATTGGCTGAGGCAGAATTGCAGCAAATCAAGCTAGAACTGCTTCAGCGCGACCTTGCGCTTGGAACAGCCCAACTTGACCAGGATGAAGCTTCAGACTATGACGACGCTTCTTTGCCCTTGCTGAGAGAAACAATTCGAGCGAGGGGAGAGCGCCGCCTCAAACAGGCTCGCAGCGATGGATGACGCATGAACCGCTACAGGCTGTCGCGCAAGGCAGAGCAGGATTTAGAAGACATTTGGGTTTACACCGCCAACCGAGATCCAGTTGGGGCAGATCTGATGCTCGCAAAGATCCTCGATCGGTTGCCGATGCTGGCGCAGTTTCCAGCGATGGGGCGAAGCCGTGACGAACTGCTGCCCAATTTGCGGAGCTTTCCCATCAAGCCCTACGTTGTGTTCTATCGAAGCACCGAAAAAGGGTTGGAAATCGTCCGAATCCTGCATCAATCTAGAGATGTAGACACCACGCTTTAGCGCGTCTTAATCCCGCAGCACATAGCCCACGCCGCGCACAGTTTGGATCAGCCGTTTGTCGCCCTGGTCTTCGAGCTTCAGGCGCAGATAGCGGATGTAGACCTCGATGATGTTGGAATCGCCCATGAAGTCGTAGCCCCACACTTCTTCCAAAATGCGATCGCGCGTGATCACCTGTTTGGGTCGGCGCATGAGATGCTCCAGCAGGTCAAACTCTTTGGCGGTGAGTTCGATCGGGCGACCATTGCGGAACACCTCACGGGTGCGGCGATTCAGCGTCAGGTCGGCAAACTCCAGCGCGTCGGGGTCGGGTTCCTGGGTGCGGCGTAGATGGGCGCGGACACGGGCCAGCAGCTCCTCAATGCTGAACGGCTTGACGACGTAATCATCGGCTCCGGCATCCAGACCCGTGACGCGATCGCCAATTTCGTCCTTCGCCGTCAGCAAAATCACCGGAATCTTGCTGCCCGTCGAGCGCAGGCGGCGGCATAGCTCTACCCCCGTCATCCCCGGCAGCATCCAGTCCAAAATTGCCAGATCGGGCGGCGTTTCTCGCGCCAGCGTCAGCCCGCTCAAGCCGTCGTGGGCGACGTTTACCTGATAGCCCTCGCAGCCCAGTTCTAGCTGAATGAAGCGAGCCAGTTTTTCTTCGTCTTCAACTAAGAGGATAGTAGACATGATCGGGAGATTCTAGCGATTTTGGATTTTGGATTTGAGATTTTGGGTTGGCAATCCAGAAGTCTACAAAGCGTTCAACCCTGTTGCTCCAAAAGCGGCAGCTTTACAGTAAACACACTGCCTACACCGGGGGTTGATTCGACACCGATCTGTCCGCCCATCCCTTCGACCAGGGACTTGGCGATCGCCAGCCCCAGCCCCACGCCGCCGGTGGCCCGACTGCGGGAGGCATCGACACGATAAAAAGATTCAAAAATTCGCGCCTGGTCTTCCTTGGAGATGCCACAGCCGCGATCGCGCACCTGAATCATCGCCCAGGGCGCTTTGCGGCTCAGGCTGAGGCTGATGGGCTGGTGGGGTTCGGAATACTGAATCGCGTTGTCGATCAGGTGGACCAGGACGCGCAGCAGGTGTTCGCGGTCGGCCCGGGCAACGATTGGCTGGCTGGGCGCTTCCAGCTTCAGCGATCGCTGCTTGAACTGTTCCGTCATGCGGATCACGTCGTTTACCACGTCGCCAATCGCCACGGGTTCCAGGTTAAACAGCACCGCGCTGCTATCAGTGCGGGCGAGTTCTAGCAATCCCTGGAGTAGCTCAATCGTGCGCTCGGTTTCGGAAACCGCCATCGACAGCATCTCCTGCTGCGCCTCGGTGAGGTTGGGGCTGCGGCGGAGGGTGCTTTGCAAATAGCCGTAAACCAGACTCAGCGGTGTGCGGAGTTCGTGCGACACGTCGTTGGTAAACTGGCGCTGCTGTTCGGCGGTTTGCGACAGGCGATCGACCAGTCGGTTGCAGGTGTGAACTAACTCTTGCACTTCGACGGGCACCTGCTTTGGGTCGAGGCGAGAGATGTTGGTGCTGCCAGCGCTGTAGGCTTCGGCGATCTGGTTTGCCTGTCGCAGGGGCGAGAGCGATCGCCAAATTAGCCAGGCCGCCAGCCCGCTCATCGTCACCACGCCCATGCCCGTGCCCATCATCAGGTCGCGGTTGACCGACTGCAACATGCTGTAGTCGCGGGTCACGTCTTTGGCGACATAGAGCTGCCCAATCATCTGCCCGTCATGCTGTAGCGGATAGGTACACCAAATGATGAACTGCCCATGTAGCCGCAGGATTTTGGGCGTAGAGGTCGTTTCCGACAGATCCAGCAGCGCGTCCTGATCTTCAGAAACCTGGAGATTGTTGGAGCGGGCCAAGATGTCGCCGTTGTTATCTCGAATCCACAGCCACGTACTGGCCGACGACAGTCGATTGACCATGTCCTGCAAGTCGCTCTGGGAGGCAGATCCGTGGGCGATCGCCACTTCCTGATCGGGCATCTGCTGCACCACGGCCGACAGCTTGGCCCGGTGATCTGCCAAAAACATTCGCTCCGTCCGCCAGGACATCCACAGCATCCCCAACCCAAGCCCGCCCCAAATTGCGGCGATCGCCCCCAGCGTCAGCCTCATTTGCAGAGACAATCGCAGCGGGCGTTGAGAATTGGCTCCGTCAGCCGGGGAGAACATGGGTTTTGGCAAATATAGCGGGTACATCGCAAGCCCAGCGGCTATCTTCGGAATGTTTCCAATTTAACTGGATGCCCGAAACCAGAAATGAGTTTTTCCTGAGCAGAAGGAACGAACTCGCTGAGCAATGCAGCATTTTCTTGCGGGGTGAGGCACATGCTGCCCTCACGAGGCAAGGGCTTATTGACCATCCGTGTGCCTCACTAGCTTCAAAAACGCTGTAGCAAGGGTGCATGGTCAGAATTTGAAGGTCAGGCAGCGTTTTTGATCTAATCAAAGTTCGGTTTTTTAGGGACTGCAACTAGGTCTGGCTGATCTTCAGCCGAAATATCTCCAACAAAGCTGGCTCTAAATATTCTTCGACCGTCAAAAGAGCTTAACAGATTGAATTACAGATTGAATTAGTCCTAAGCATACAAAGCTTGACGGGTCATTTCATAGGCTTCTATTAAGAAGTCTGCTGCTGTGTAAATCTCCTTATCCTGACTAAACTTACCAATCCCAATACGAAGTGCCCCATCAATCACTTTGTCTTGTAGCTTCATTGCACGTAGCACATGGGAAGGTTCTTCCACCCCGGAAGAACAAGCTGATCCAGTTGATACCGCTAATTTAGAACGAACTCTAGCGATGACAGCACTATTGGGAATACCAGGAATTGAAATGTGAAGATTTCCTGCCAGTCGATGCTCTGGATCTCCATTAATGACTAGGTTAGGGATCTTCTCTAGGAGCAGATCTTGAAGTCGATCGCGCTTCATGGCGATCGCCCGCTCATCTTCTTCCATCTCCAGCGATCGCAACCGACACGCCTCCCCTAACCCGACAATTCCTGGCACATTGAGGGTGCCCGATCGCATTCCTTGCTGATGACCACCCCCCAATATCAGTGGTTCCAGGTGGCAGCCCTTGCGAACGACCAGTGCCCCAACCCCTTTGGGACCATAGAGCTTGTGGGCAGAGATTGCTAGGTAGGTGATGCCCCACGCTTCAAATTGAATGGGAATTTTGCCGACTGCCTGAGAGCCATCACAAAGAAAAGAAATGCCGTAGTGTTGAGCAATCTGCCCAATCTTCTGAATCGGGTAGATGTTGCCAATCTCGTTGTTCGCGGCCATAACGCAGAGCAGAGAAAGCCCCGCAGAGCAGACTTGCTCCAAATGTTCCAGGTCAAGCCTGCCTTTGGAATCTACTTGAAGATAAACTAATTCAGCCCAACCTCGCTTCTCCAAAGCACGACAGGTGTCAAGGACAGCTTTGTGTTCAATTGGCATTAAGCCGATTCGATGAGGTTTCGTTGGGTTAGGGGTTAGGCTTCCCTGAATTGCGAGATTGATGCTCTCGGTCGCACCGGATGTCCAAACGATTTCCCTCGGTGAAGCTCCGATCAGGTCTGCAACCTGTTTGGCCGCTTGCTTGACCGCAGCTTCAGCACGATCGCCCCACTCGTGATCCACACTACTGGCATTGCCAAACTCTTGCGTCATGAAGTGATAGACGCGATCGGCAACGCGCGGGTCAACGGGTGTAGTGGCGTGATAGTCGAGGTAAATCACGGGAGGGTGGGCTGGAGCGATGCGACAAACGCCCGATGCACTGGCGTCGCAGTACCTTGCTGCAACACCGCGAGGACAGTGGCGAGATCGTTGGACAGGGGGCGATCGCCACTCTCTAGTGGATGTAATTGCAGGAGTCGTTCTGAGGTCATGAGGTTGGTGGGGCAGGAGGGGACTGGGTTTCCAGGGTGACCTCTTCGTAGAGGTCGGCGAGGGTGCCGCTCCAGTCGATGCTGGTCAGTTGCAGGGTGGGCTGGTCGGCGGTGTAGGGTTGCAGAACCCACAGACCTGATGAGTTACGGCGGAAGGTTTCGACTCGTTGCTGACGCGTGTTAATCAAAACGTATTCCTGCAAGCTGTTGAGGGTTTGACAGTGGATAAATTTGTCGCCCCGGTCGAACGCTTCGGTGGAGTCAGACAGGACTTCCACAATTAGACAGGGAAAGCGCTTGTAGATCGATGTTTCCTGGTCGCGCGGGTCGCAGGTGACGAAGACATCGGGATAGTAGAAACAATTGCAGGCATCGAGGCGGACTTTCATGTCTGAGATGTAGACGCGGCATCCGGTTCCCCGCAGGTGGGAGCGGAGTAAGGCTGCGACGTTAAGGGCGATCGTCACATGGGCATCACTGGCTCCAGCCATCGCCACGATTTGCCCGTTGATGTATTCATGCTTGACGGGGCTGCGAGCTTCAAGCTGGAGGTAGTCGTCGGGGGTGAGGTGGGGCAGTTGAGCAGCGGTGATCATGACGGCGGGCGACCCTCAAGTTTAATCGGCTTCCAGGCGTTGATCGTATTCTATCAGGGTGGTTTCAGCCTTCAGTAGACCAGTGCCGCGATCGCACTACAGCGAACAGCGATCGCACAGCCAGTTCCTGAGTCATTGCATGGTCCTGACGCGTTTGATACGGTCTGACTAGAACTAGTCAGGCTTGTCAATGGCGACATTGCTCACAGCATCTAATCATGCTTCTAATGCTTCGCCTCCAGGACTGGACAAGCTCAAACGTTGGAAGCTTGAAGACACCAACGCTCGGTTTAGTGAAGTTGTAATGCCCTCAGCCAAAAGTTGACGAATGAAGGGCCAATCTTGGCAGCGCGCCAGATCTTCAGAGGTATAGACGATCGCCTCAACGGGGTAAGGAGCATCGGCCAATAGCCGCAGGACTTGCCCAATCCGGGTTAAGGGGGGCAGGTCGCAATCCTGCACGATAAACACTGAAATGCGCCTCGCCGCTTCGGCAATGACCAACAGCCGCCGAATAACTGAATCCTGAAGCTGTACATTTGCAACAAACTCATCCTTGGAACATTGAGCCATGTAGGTCAGGATCAATTCTGCGGATTGCAGCATATCAAGCAGAAATTGAAGATCCCGCTGCATAAATCACCTGGGCTGAGGAAAGAATCTCGTGACGGCGTAGATAATTACGACTGGCTTCAATTCCTTGACGGGTAATCAAGTCAACGTCTCGATGAAAGATGGTTTGAAGTTCTGCTTGCATCAGATCCAAGGTAAGGAAAGTTGGGTGAGCCGCTGGGTGAAATTGCACCATCACATCGACATCGCTATCGGGGCGAAAGTCATCCCGCAAAACAGAACCGAAGAGGGCAAATTCGGTCACCTGCCATTTGCGGCAGAACTCTGCAATCTTCTCCATTGGTAGCTCGATCGCCTGAATCGTCATCTCACCTGTTTCCTTGCCAGCGTGTACTCTGGCCAGTTTTCTATTACTGTGATAGGCATCCTCTACTTCGCGCCACTAGCGGAAGATGGAGATCGCCACTTTCCAGAGGAGGCAGTTGCAGCAGGCGGTCGGTGGTCATGGCGCTAGGGCTTGGTCGAGCCGAGTTCTAATCGTTGATAGTATTCTATCAGGGCAGTCTGGGCGATCGCCCTCAGCGCTTCTTTGTCTTCTGCCGTCAGGCGTTTCCACAACGCAGGCTCAAACTTGAGCAGCGTCAGTTCCTTAAGTCGCCGCACAAACTTACGCCGCTCGAATTTTTCAAAGGGATAACGCAGGACTTGGAAGGTTACGATGAGAGAATAAGGAGGACAGGGGATCTTAATGGAGTGCATCCCACTTTTGCGATGAGTAAAAGTGCTTAGTTCTAGACTTTGGCGATAGCGATAAACTTTGAGTATTGTACTTTTACCCGATACCTGTCATGGACGCTGAGAAAAAAGCCCAAATCCAAGCCCATGCTCGTGCCCTTGCCGCTCTGCTATACGAGGAAACTGACCCAGAGCAAGTGAAAACGTTGGCAGGGATTGAGGCGGCAGTGCGAGGACATCTGCTCGAACATGTCAGCCCAGAGATCGGGGATTTTTTATTGCAACAAGTAGCGGCACGACAAGTGGACGAAAGCGTCGCATCGAGAGCATCCTTGGACAACTGCAAGTGAGTGAGAAACAAGCTCAAATTCTGGAGGTGAAAGCGTACACACGATGGAGTCCTTACCTGGAGCGGTGTTGTTTGTTGGTGAGTGCCAATGAATCGTATGAGCGGGCGGCAGAAGACATTGAAGTGTTGACTGGGATAAAGGCTGCTTGACTGACAAAACGGTGGCAGGCTGAGATGAAAGCCAGGAGGGAAGC
>NZ_JACYLP010000024.1:0-56499 GCF_015272455.1 Thermoleptolyngbya sp. C42_A2020_037 | reverse complement strand
TGCTTCCCTCCTGGCTTTCATCTCAGCCTGCCACCGTTTTGTCAGTCAAGCAGGTCAAACGAGTTTAGGCGATCGCATTTATAAACCATTCAAAAATGCCTGCGTTTCTTCGGCTTCGTAGGGCATTCCCAACTGCTCAAACAGCGTCAGGGCTTCTCGTGCCCAGCGCTGCGCCTCGGAGGGGTTGCCCCGCGCCTGCACCAGTTCGGCAAAGGAGCGTTTCACATAGGCGCTGCGGGTCGGGTCGTCCTGTTGCTCTGCGATCCGCAGCCCTTCGACCAAAAGCTGCTCCGCCTCGTCGAGTTTGCCCTCGCGCACGGCGATGTCAGCTAGCCAGTTTTCCGTCATCCGCACGGCGCGTTCCCAGCCGACTTCGTAGGCCTGGGCGCGGGCGGTTTCAAAGACCTGCTTGGCGGCGGCAATCTGGCCGGCTTTGAAATGGGTCATGCCTCGATAGTAAAGAAGCTGCACCCGCTGGCGGGCATACTTTCCGGCAGACCAGTCGGCCGGGTTGAGCAGGGCTTCTGCTTCGTCTAGCAACTGATGGGCCTCGTCAAACTGCTGCTGCTGGGTTCGCAGGACAGACATTTTTTTCGCCCATTCGGTCTGGAACGGCTGGTCTTGATAGTCGCGCAGGGTTTGAATTTGCTCGAATACCTGCTCGGCTTCTTCTAGCGCCCTGGGCTTGCGGGTGGCGGTCAGCGTCCAAGCGCGGTCGAGCATTACCTCTGCCAGGGTGCGCCATTGGCTGCGCTGGGTGGCCTGAGCAATCAGCCATTCTGTCCACCGCAGGCGATCGCCCCAATAGTCTGTCCGCCCCTTGCGCCGCCCCATGCTGTAGGTATAAGCCTTGACGTGGTTCCAGAGCCGCAGCAGTTCGTCATACCAGCCCTCGGTCATACAAAAATCGGCGATCACCCGCAGGTTTTGCCATTCCTCTTGCAGTCCGTCAAACGACAAGTGCCAGGTTTTTACTTCCTGATTGGCATAGGGTTCAGAAAATTGCAGCGCCCAGGCGACCCACCGCTGCCGCGCTGCCTGGGCAAAGTCGGGATGTGCCTTTAGCTCTGCCAGGGCGTATTCTTGCGTCAGGGGCAGCATTCCGTAGCGATGATCCTGCTGGTTCACCAGCGACAATTGACAAAGCTGTGCCAGCGCTTCTTGCAGCGCATCGGGCGAGGCTGCTTCATCCGCCACCTGAAACAGGGTTTCGCGCAAGACCGGGGTCGGAAACAGGGCCAGCGCCATCAGCAGGCGATGAGAGGGCTGGCCGTGCAAACCATTCACCGTTGTCTCAAAGCAAAAGCGGGCCACGTCGCCCGTCGGGTTCGACATACCCTGCAACACCGTCGCCAGGTCAAAGCCGTTGGCAAGCTGCCCGATGGCGTAGTGTATGGCTACGGGTAGTCCGCCGGTGGCCCGCAGCAGGGCCCGCCGTTCCGTGGGGTTCAGCGCCACGCCCTTTTCCTGGGCTTCATGCTGAATCAGGCTCAGCGCCTCGTCGGTGGGCATCGCCACCAGCCGCACGGGGACGAAGACCGACTGTTCGCGGGTCGTCACCAGGCTTTTGACCGATGGCGGCAGATCGTGGAGGAAACTCAGCACCATCTGCGGATTTTCCATCGTTTCCAGATTGTCGATGATTAGCAGCGTCCGGCGTGGTGCGTGGCTCGCTGAGGAACTGCCGTGCAGCGATCGCCGAATCATCTGAATTTGCTCGTTCAGGCTGGCCCCAGCAAGCTCCGTTTCGCCTAATACGTCAGCAATTTGCTGCAAAATGTCTTGGAGCGATCGCATCGGGTCAAAGCGTTGCAGCAGCCCAAAGGATTGCAGATAGCACAGCTTGGCCGACACGAAAATTAGCGCATCGAAGGTAGGGACATTCGGATAGGACTGGGGGTTGCGGCTAGCCGCCAAACAGCGCCGCGCACACTCTACCGCCAGCGAGGTTTTGCCCACGCCGCCAATGCCCGCAATGCTGATCAGATGGGCGGCGTGGTCTGGCGAGAGGAGGTGCAGCAAGCGCTCGATCTCGGCCTCACGCCCAATAAAGGCCGTGCTGGTGGGCGCAGGTAGGTTCTCTAAAATAGACGGTTGAGCGGGCGATTCGCGAAGCGATCCCTGCGGGAATCGCCCCCCCAAACTGATCCCATTGGGCGAATCCTGCGGCCCTGGCGTCGAAACCTCATCGGCCCGATGGAGTGCGTTTTCTAAGGAATCTGAGCCAACAGATAGACTATTGGGCTGCACCTGCTGGCTGTAGTCTTCCAAGATCAGCCGCAGACTTTTGATGCCGACTTTTTGTGAACAGGCTTGCGACAGCAGCTTCCACAGACGCGGCGCAAAGACTCGCTCGACGGTGCCCTGGGCATAGCCCACCACCTGAATATCCTTGAGCTTGCTGCCCCTTAGCGCTTGCTCCAACACGATCTTGTCTACATCAGTGAGGGACTGATGCAGGCGATCGCCCACCAGCCGATCGGCTATGGCAATTAGCTCCGTAATTTTGGCTTTTTCCGTCGTCACCGTCCGCAGCGCCATGTTGCCACCTCTCCGCAGTCCGCTGTAATGCCAGCCTGCGACTAGCATAGAGGATTTGCTACTGGCGCGATCGCCACGGGTTCTACGAGAACTTCAGCAATTTCTTCAGTTTCTTCAGCGAGCCACAACGCTCCTGACATCAACGCAGGCTGCATCGATCAGGCGCGATCGCCCAGCGCGGACGGCGGTACAGCGGTCGAGCAAAGGAACAATGGCCGGAGTCTTGCCCTGTTCTAGCGTGGCGATCGCCTCGTCTACCGCAGATTTGAAGGAGCTATGCACCAGCCAATCTTTCTGGCGCAGGTATTCGGGTTGGAAGGCGGCATCTTCGATCCAGATCCAGTCAATGCCGTAGTTTTGAATAACTTGCTGAACGGTTTGTGGATTGGGGCTGTATTGCAACTGCAACAGGGCAATCGCTCTATTCTGAATCTCTTGGTAATAGTCGGGGTGATAGGCCAGCGCAAACTCCCGGCCCACCAGCGTAGACCGCAGCGCGAACGCAGGCACATTGTCGGCCTCGTCGGCCAGAGAGGCAACCAGCGCAGACTTGGGCTGCTCTGCCAAAAACTGATGGATGGCGGGCGTTTGGGCGATTTGCCAGTTTTGCAGGACGTAGATTAATGGCGGTACGAGCGGCACGATCGTTACCACGGCGGCAAGACATCCGAGCAGACCAATCAGCGTGCGATCGCCCTTTGCCAGGGGCACTTTGCCGCGCAGCTTGGGGCCAAATGTTTGCCAGAACTGGCTGATCAGCACCGTGAACACGATCGCCGCACTCAGCGGCAGCACAATCCGAAAGCTGTGGTAGTTGTAGCGGCTGGGCAGGTAGAGGCGCGGCAAGAACAGGTGCGCCAGCACAAACCAGCCCATCGAGGCCAGCACCACGTCCACCAGCACCCGCACTTTGGGCGTGAGGTGCTGCATAGCGGCAAAGCGCGATTCGCGAAGCGATCTCCGCGGGAATCGCCCCAGCAGCGGCAGCGCCAGCCCCACCAAGCTAAGGGAGGGAAACAACTGGAGCCGGATGCCGCTGCGCCCGTTAAACCAAAAGTTGAGCGGCGGCACGCCAAAGTATTCGTTGCGTCCCATTCGCCCGTGTTCAGGCATGGAGCGCATCAGGTCGTAGGTAAGAGGATTGCCCAGCGAATCCATTGCCCGACTGAAGGGCAAAATCACCAGCAGCGCCACCCCCAGCCCCGCTGCCCAAAACAGGTAATCGCGGCGGTCTTGGGACAGGCGGAGCCGGTTGCCGCGCCACTTCACCAGCGCCACGGTCAATACGCCCACGCCCACCAGCATCAGATGCGGAAAAAAGAGTCCCTGTAGCCCTAGCGCCAAAACGCACGGCAAGAGCGATCGCCGCAGTAGGTAATACAAAAATGCGGTGAAAATTGGATAAACAAAGGCTCTGGGCGTACCAGAAATGAGGTCGTCGTTGAGCCAGAGCAGTTGGTCAGTGATCAGCGTGCTGAGGAATGCGCCGAAGGGGGAGGGAAACAATTCCAAGAAAATTAAGAACAGGTAGACTGTTGTGCCCAAACTGAGCAGCAGCGGCAGGATTTTGACGAAGGTGAGGGCGGGCAGTCCCAGCTTGGCGGCTGCGGCAAAGACGGCTTTAAAGCCCAGCGGCGCAACGGATTGGAAGTAGTTGGCGATCCAGTCGTTGGGGAATAGCTCTGGATCGGTAAAGCGCTGCATCCAGACGACATGCTGACGAACGTCATCCTGCACGAGATAGGGATGGCTAAAGGCATAGGCAATCGTCACCAAGCCGTAGTACAGCGTGAACAACAGGCTGATGCCCAACCAGAATGCAAAGGGCGATCGCACGAACATGCGAGACGCTGATGAGCCGGAGGATGAGTCGGATGCAGGCTGGAATAGAATCATTGCAAGTTTCTGACCTTTGCAGTGATTTGGTCAAAGGATTGGTTGAGCATGGGCAGCAACACGCTATGCAGACGGTTCAATACGCCCATTTCAAAGCCGGGAGTGATGGCAAAGGCGCGGCGCTGCACACCCGCCAGGATCACCTCGGCAACGCCGTCAGCGCTCCAGGTTTTGGCAGTGGCGGTAATTTTTTGAGTGACGAGGGGCTTGGTTTTGTTTTCCTCGGCGAGTTGCGGCGTGTCGGTGTCGGGCGGATAGACGATAGACACGCTGATCCCCTTGGGCTTGAGTTCACCCCGCAGGGACTCGGCCAGGCCGCGCAGGGCAAACTTGCTGGGGCTGTAGGCGGTGTAGCCGTAGAGTCCGATCAGCCCTGCCCCAGAGGACACGCAGACAATTTGCCCGTGCCGCTGCTGCTCCATTGCAGGCAGGGCCGCGCGGATGCAGTAGAGCGTGCCGAAGTAGTTCACCGCCATCGTCCGCTCAAACACCTCGATGGGAATTTCTAGAAACTCGCCTGGTCGCGCAATTCCAGCGCAGGTAACGAGCCAATCTGGTGGGCCCAACTGGGCGATCGCCCCCTGCACGGCCTGTTCTGCCTGTGCTCGATCGGCCACGTCGGCGGCAACGGTATACACCTGTTGGTCGGGCAAGCGCCGCTTGGCCTCAAGCTGTGCCCGCGCCGCCTCTAGCTTTTCGGGGGTGCGGGCAATCAGCGAGAGGGCGGTTCCCTGGGCGGCCAATCGGTGGGCGATCGCCAGCCCAATGCCGCTAGAGCCGCCCGTGATAATGGCGTGTTTGGGTGGGTTCATCGGCTGCGGCGCTCAATTTCTCGGCGCAGGGAGACTAGAGTCGTCTCCAGTTCGCCGCGATAAACCCGCGAGTAGACATCGCGCATCAGGTCAGATCGGGGGGAAATAACCACCTGATGGGTCAACACCAACTGGCGGGCCGAGGCTTGCTGAAGCTGCCAAACGCCCTGCATGATCGGCTCGTTGCCGTCCATCACCACAAACTGAATCTGCGAAGGTCGCTGCTCGGACGAGGCCACGGTAACGCGGTTTCGCACGGGCACGGAGGCCACCCGCAGCACGTTCACCTGCTCGAAAGTGACCTGGTTACCATTGCGGCTCAGCAGGCGGCTGGATTCAACATTGGGTAAAAACGACGCAAAGTTGTTGTAGTCGGTCAACACAGCCCAAGCGGCAGCAGCGGAGCCGTTGATCACCACCTGCCCTACAAACCGTCCGTTTTCGCCTGAAATCGTGACACCGGGAGCCGTTGCCACCGCATCGGGCAGTCGCAGCAACTCCGTTGGGGCGCTGCTTGAAGATTCAGCCGAGGGCAAGCTTCCTTGGGGGGCAGCGGTGGGTGCGGCGGCCAGCCCTGTCCCCAGCGCTGAGGTCAAGACAGCAGACGCACTCAGAAGCGCTGTCAACCGAGTCCAACCGAACTGAAGTGAAATTTTCATAGGCAACCAGAGTTCAGAAAAACCAACTCCCCCGCATTGTATAGCAGGTGCCAGTTCCAGGGGAGACGGATTAGGGGGCAGGAATCGGGCCACAGGGCTGGCGCTGGAAGGGGTAGGTGGGCAGGGCGACGGTTTGCTGGAAATAGCGGCAATCGCCATCGTGCCAGGTCAATTCGCTGCCTTGCACAAAGGCGGTGGCAATGTCGGGAAGCTGGCCAGCGGCGGTGTCGGGCGACAGGTAGCGGGTGGATGCTGTGGGCGGCTGGGCGGCGGCGGTGTAGTGAATCTGGAGGGCGGGCGCGGTGGGCTGGGCGCGGCCCTGGAGAATGCCCAGTGCAGGTGTGCCTTGTAGGACGGAATGCAGTTTTTTCAGTAGGTCTGGCAGGGAATCGGTAAGGATAGCAAGGCGACAGGGCAGGGGCGATCGCCCCGTGTTGGCCGTCCAGCAGAGGTCGGCGATAGGGAGATCGGGGTATCGCTGCAAGTGCTGCACATAGCGCTCGACCAGTTGCCGCAGGGCAGGTTCGCTGCGGGCAGACAGCGTTAGTAGGTGCAGCGGAAAGGGGACGAGGGCGACGGGGGCGGGCGGGGGCGCTTCTGCTAGCACGACATGGGCATTGGCTCCGCTAAAGCCGAAGGCATTCACCCCAGCAATGCGGCGCGGCGCGTCCCAGGGGGTGGGGGCAGTGGGCACTTTTAGCGGCAGTTGGGCCCAGTTGATTTGCGGGTTGGGCTGGTGCAGGTGCAGATGGGGCGGCAGGGTTTGATGCTGGAGCGCAAGCACCACTTTGATCAGCCCAGCCATGCCAGAGGCGGCTTCCAGATGCCCGATGTTGGGTTTGACGGAGCCAATCCAGAGCGGGTCGGGGCGATTCACGGCGCGATCTGTTCCAGAAGCACCAAACACCTGCCCCAGGGCCTCTAGCTCGATGGAGTCGCCCAGCACTGTGCCTGTGCCGTGGGCTTCCAGATAGCTGATCTGCTGCGGCTCTAGGCGGCTCTGCTTCAGGGCTTGGCGGATCACGGCCTGCTGCGCCAGTCCGTTGGGCACGGTCAGCCCGCTGGAGCGGCCGTCGTGATTGGTGGCGGAACCAAGGATCACCGCTTGCACAAAGTTGCGATCGCCCAGGGCCTCGTCCAGCCGCTTTAGCACCACCACGCCGCAGCCTTCAGAGCGGACAAAGCCGTCGGCGCTGGCATCAAAGCTGTGGCAGCGTCCGGTTGCAGACAGCATCTTCGCCTTGCAAAAGTTCACCATCATCTCTGGCGACAAAATTCGGTTCACCCCGCCGACGATCGCCAAGTCGCATTCCCGCTGGCGCAAACTCTGGCAGGCCAGATGCACGGCTACCAGCGAAGAGGCGCAGGCCGCGTCGATCGCCATGCTCGGCCCGGTGCTGCCCAGCAGATAAGATAAGCGGCCAGCGGCGGTGCTGTGGGTGTTGCCCGTGGTCAAGTAAGCATCGATGGTGTTGGGGTCTTGCTGCAAAAGCTGATGCCAGTAGTCGATGCCACAGATGCCGACAAACACGCCAACGGCTTGCCCCATCAGGCGGTGGGGCGCAATGCCGGCCTGCTCCAGCGCTTCCCAACTCACTTCCAGCAGGAGGCGCTGCTGCGGGTCGAGGCTGGCGGCTTCGCGGGGCGCAATGCGAAAAAAAGCCGCGTCAAAGTCGTGCAGATGGGGCACAAAACCGCCGTGGCGCGTGTACATTTTGCCGGGGGCGCTGGGGTCTGGACTGTAGTATTGGTCAAGGTTCCAGCGATCGCCCGGAATTTCGGTAATCGCGTCTTTGCCTGCGTGCAACAGCGCCCAGAAGTCATCCAGCGTCTCTGCGCCGGGAAATCGACAGCCCATGCCTACGATGGCGATCGGCGGGTGCTTTTCTGCCTCCAATGCCTCAAGCTTTGCCTGGAGTTGATGAATCGCCAGGAGGGCACGTTTGGTGGGGGAGGCTTCGGTCATCTAGGGGTTAGGGGTTGGGGGTTAGGGGTTAGGGGTTGAGGCGATCGAGTTCGCGCAGAAGGAGAGCTTCGGCTTCGGCTTCGGTGAGTTGGGCGATCGCCGCTTCGGGATCGTTCGCCAGACGATTCACGAAGCTGTTCGGGGTTTCGTGTGAAGAGTTATTCTTGATTCCGTTCGCTGCTGCGTTCTTTTGAGTTGACGATGCAGATGATTCGGCACTGTCAGAGTTTGGTTCAAGCAGATGTAGCAGGTATTCCGTAAGGGTGGCGATCGTGGGATAGCTGTAGAGCAGCGCGTTGGGCAGCGGCTGGGACACTTGCTGTTGCAACTGGTGGGTTAGCTCGATGGTGGTGAGGGAGTCAAGGCCGAGGTCGGTGAAGCCCTGGTGGGGGTCGAGGCTGGCAGCGGGGCAACCCAGCAGTTTAGCGACAACTTGCTGGAGGCGGGCGGTCAGGGCGGCGGGGCGATCGCCCGCTGGCAGTTGGCGGAGTTCGTCAAACCAGGTCGGGGCGGGAACGGGGGCGGGCGAGTTGGGAACTCGTGGTTTGGCGTAGGGCAGCACAGCGACTTGGGGCGTGGCTTCTGAGAGCAGCGCTTTGAGAATCGTCGCGCCCGCTTCGGGGTCAATCCGCTCCATGCCCTGGGTTTGGAAGCCGTCGGCGCGGCGGGCGGCCATCCCTACGGTTGCCCAGGGGCCCCAGTTGATGCTGAGGGCGGGCAGGCCGAGCGATCGCCGTAGGTGGGCCAGCGTGTCGAGTCCGGCGTTGGCGGCGGCGTAGTTGGCTTGTCCCGCCGATCCCAGGATCGATGCGGCAGAGGAAAACAGCACGAAGCAGTCCAGCGGCCAGTTCAGGCTGAGGCGATGTAGCGTCCACGCACCGCGCAGTTTGGCGGCCATGACCGACTCGAATCGTTGCGGGGTCTGGTTGGCGATCGCCCCGTCGTCCAGCACACCGGCCGCGTGAAACACACCGCGAATTGGCAAGTCGGCAAAGGGGCGCTGGGCCTGGAAAAAGTTCGTCACGGCGGCATCGTCCGCCAGATCGAGTTGGGCAGTGGCGACGGTTGCGCCGGATTGCTCCCAGGTTGCCAACTCTGCGGCGATCGCGGGGCTGGGAGCCGTCCGCCCAATCAGCAGCAGGTGCGTTGCGCCCCATTCAACGAGCGATCGCCCCACCTGCAAGCCCAGTCCGCCCAGCCCGCCTGTGATCACGTACACACCATCGGGACGCGGCGCGAAGGTGGGTTTGGCGCACTCGATCACCACTTTGCCGATGTGCTGCGCCTGCTGCATATAGCGGAAGGCATCGATGGCGCGCTCGGCATAGCCGTCACGGAGTGAATCGCGCTGAAACTGGGTGTGGGGCAGCGGCTGAAGCTGACCCGCCTCTATTTGCGCCATCACCCGTCGCAGCATGGACTGAATCTGGTCGGGCTGCTGCGTGGTCACCTGCATCAGGTCGATGGCGGTGTACTGCACGTCGGGGCGGAGTTGCCGCAGTTGCCAGACCAGCGCCGGGTCGGGCTTGCCGATTTCCACAAAGCGCCCGCCGGGAGCCAGTAGCGCCGCACTTTTCAGCATAAAGTCGCCCGCCAGAGAATTCAGCACCAGGTCGATGGGCTGCTCCCCTGCGTCGCGGATCATCTCGGCGGCAAAATCGAGCGATCGCGAATTGTAGAGCCGCGCCACGCCCCGCTGTTGCAGCGCCGACCACTTGCTGGGGGAAGCAGTGGCGAAAATCTCCGCGCCGATCTGTTGCGCCAGTTGCACCGCCGCCAGCCCCACGCCGCCCGCCGCCGCGTGAATCAGCACCCGTTCGCCCGGTTGCAGGCCGCCCACGGTTCGCAGCGCGTAGTCGGCGGTGAGCATTGCCGTGGGGAGCGTGGCGGCCTCAGCAGGGGTTAATGCTGCGGGTTTGGGAACGGCTAGCATTGCGGGAACCGTGACGAACTGGCTGAAACAGCCGGGAGCAATGGCCACCACCACGTCACCTGGCGACACGTCCCGCACTGCCGTCCCCACGCGCACCACCTCGCCGACACACTCCAGCCCCAGCGGCCCCGCCTCACCGGGATAGCGCCCCAACGCATTCAGCACGTCGCGGAAGTTCAGCCCCGCCGCCAGCACCCGCAGTTCGATTTCGTCTGCTGAGGGCGATCGCCGCTCAACAGTTTCCCAAGCAAGGCGATCGAGGCTGCCCCGTTCTGCAATCTGGAGTTGCAAAGCGCGATCGCCCCCCAGCAGAGATGCCGCATAGGGACGAACCTGAGCGACGTAGCGCTGTCCCCCGTGGAGCGCCACGCAGATATCTGCTGCGCCAGACTGCATCTCGTTCCACAGTGCTGGCCCTGCATCGGAGGCTGCATCTGGCTCCAGGTCGAGGCAGCGGCACTGGAGGGCGGGATGCTCCAAGGCAATCGCCCGGCCCAGCCCCCACAGCGGAGCCTGCGCCACGCCTGCCGCCTGGGTTTCAGCAGTGATGTTGGGCGACTGGCTGCCCTGCGTCACCAGCCACAGCGGAGCCTGAATGCCCTTCTGAATCAGCGCTTGCGTCAGGTGGAGCGCTCCGGCGTAGGCGGCTGTGGCGTCTGCGATCGCGGCTGCATCCAGTCCCCAGAGGTAAACGATGCCGCGCATCGCCGGGTTATCCTGCAAAACCTGCTGGATGAGCGCCAGGAATTCGTCGGGGCGATCGCCCTTTACCCGCTGTGCTGCGGGCAGAGCCGATGGGCGATCGCTCGAAACCGCAACGGTGTAGGTCTGCTGCGCTGCCTCCAGACATTCGACCAACTGCTGTGCCACGCCCTGAGCGTCGGCAAAGATGAGCCAGTGCCCTGCGGATGTGGAGTCGAGCAATGCGGGACGAGACGCAGGCTGCCACGCCAGTTCGTAGAGCCAGCGAGAAGCGTCGGGCGTGCGGCCCCATGCCTGCGGAGACACGGCTTTGGCGGTCAATCCGGCGATCGCCAGCACGGGGTTCCCCTGCTCGTCGAACAGGAAAACATCAGCCGTCAGCACGTCAGCAGTCCGCCGAGTAACGGTCGCATAACTCCAGAGATGAATGGAGGAATGATTGTAAAACTGTAAGCGATCGAGACTGATGGGAACATAGGAAAACGAATGCTCAGGGGCAAGCGCCAGAACAATCTGAAAGCAGGAATCGAGCAAAGCAGGATGAATCTTGTAGCGTTCTGCTTGAGGCTTCAGAGAATCAGGAATCTGCACATACGCCAGAACGCTTTCAGGAAACTCTTGCGCCTGTTGCCAGACTCGTTTTACGCCGTGAAACTGCGGCCCGTAGTCCACACTGGGAAAGGAGTCCAGCAGTGCGGCCCAGTCGATTTCGGCCGTGTGGGTTTGCTGGAGTTGGGAGAGATTGGGGGTGGGAATCGGGGCGCCAGATCCGCTGAGGGTGCCGCGAGCGTGCAGCGTCCACTCGCCATCGTCGCGGCAACTGTGGATTTCGACGGTGTATCCGGTTCCGTCGGGGGAAAGGCTGGTCTGGAGCGATATTGCTCCGCAACGCTGGCGCGATCGCCCTACGCTCGTTTCCTCATCCAGCACCAGCGGTTGCGACAGCACCATGTTTTCGAGCTGAAGCGGTGCAGATGGCAGCAGCTTTGCCCCGGCCGCCAGCGCCATTTCCAGATAGGCCGCGCCGGGAAAAGCGATCGCGCCATGAATCCGGTGATCGGCCAAAAACGGCAGGGCATCTAGCCGAAGCTGCGTATCAAATAGCGTGGTGCGGGGCGTGACAATTTTTTGACCCAGCAGCGGATGCTCCGATGTGGAACGTGGTCGAGGCGTGACGCTTGTAGGCTGGACATCCAGCCAGTAGCGCTGCCGCTGGAAGGGATAGGTGGGCAGCGACAGGCGCTGTCGGATATAGGGCTGATCGAATCCGCGCCAGTCGATCGTGACCCCGTTGCAGTAAAGCTGCTGGAGGCTGTGGATCAGCGAAGTCCAATTATCCTGAGTGGGAGACAGGCTAGTGAGCCACTGAATTTCTGAATGGTTTTGAGTATTGTTTTTAGAATGATTTGAGAATGATTCTGAGCCGCCATTAAGAATCTCTTTAGAACGATTTTGAGAATGCGCCTTAGATTCAGATTTTTCATCGTTCTGCCAGGCTTTTTGAATGGCTTTGCCCATGCCAGTTAGCACGGATTTGGGGCCACATTCCAGCGCCACTGTGCAGCCAAGCTGACGCAATTGGTCAACGCTGGCGGCAAACTGCACGGGCTGGCGCAACTGCTGACACCAGTAGTCCGGTGTCGTTATTTCCTCGCCGCAAACCGTTCCTGTGAGGTTGGAGATTAGAGGGAGGCGGGGGCTAGCGTAGGAAACGCGGCTGGCAAGGGCCCGAAATTCCGCCAACATCGGCTCCATCATCGGCGAGTGGAAGGCGTGGGACACGGGCAGCGGCTTCACGGCGAAGTGCTGCTGCTGAAAGTGGGCGATCGCTCGCTCGATCTGTTCCGTTTCACCGGAAATCACCGTATGCTGCGGGCCGTTGAGGGCGGCGATCGCCACGGTAATTCCGGCAGATTGCAGAGTGGATTGGACGGCTTCGGCGCTGGCAAACACCGCTACCATTGCGCCCGGAGGCTGTGCCTGCATCAGCCGTCCCCGGTGTGCTACTAGCGTCAGCGCGTCCGCCAGGCTAAACACGCCCGCCACGCAGGCCGCCACATATTCGCCAATGCTGTGCCCCAAGACGACATCGGGCTGCACGCCCCAGGATCGCCACAATTCGCACAGGGCATACTCGACGGCAAACAGCGCGGGCTGGGCGTAGCGGGTCTGCTGGAGGCGGTCGGCCTGCGCGTCGTCGTAGAGCAGTTCTGGCAGTGGCCGCCCCAAGAGTGGCTGCAAAATTTCGTCGCACTGGGCGATCGCCTGCCGAAACACGGGCTGCACGTCGTAGAGCGATCGCCCCATTTGGGAATATTGCGACCCTTGCCCGGTAAACAGAAACGCCACAGTGGGGCGAGTGGGGACGGTGTGGATTTCGGGCGCATTCAGCCAGCCCTGCAACTGCGCCTGGGCATCGGCGGCGGTGGCGGCGGCGATCGCCAGTCGGTGGGTAAAGGGCGATCGCCCTGAGTTTGCCGTAAAGCACACATCGGCGAGGGGCGCGTCGGGCTGGTCGGCGAAAAACTGGACATAGCGGTGGGCCAGGGCTTGCAGGGCGGCGGGCGTTTTGGCGGAGAGCGCCAGCAGGTGCAGCGGGCGATCAGGGACGGGAGACAGCGGGCGGGAAACAGCGGGCGCTTCTTCCAGAACCACATGGGCATTGGTGCCGCCGATGCCGAGAGAGTTGACGCTGGCGCGGCGCGGTGAGCCGTCCGTGTCCCAGTCGCGCAGCGTCGTATTCACAAAAAACGGGCTGTTGGCAAAGTCGATCTGCGGGTTGGGCTGCTGGAAATGCAGGCTGGGCGGCAGTTGGCGGTGATGCAGACAGAGGACGGTTTTAATAAAGCCGACGATGCCAGAGGCGACGTTGAGATGGCCGACGTTGGTTTTGACGGAGCCAAGGGCGCAAAACTGCGAGCGACGAGTGCCGCTGCGAAACGCTTTGGTCAGTGCAGCAACTTCGATGGGGTCGCCCAGTTCTGTGCCCGTGCCGTGCGCTTCGACGTAGGTAATGCTGTCTGGGTCAACGCCTGCCACGGCCAGGCTCTCACGGATCACGGCGGCCTGCCCGTCGGCACGGGGCGCGAGATAGCCCGCCTTTTGGCTGCCATCGTTGCCAATGGCGGAACCCTTGACCACGGCGTAGATCTGATCCCCGTCGGCGATCGCCTCTTGCAGCCGCTTCAGCACCACCACGCCCGCGCCGCTG
The DNA here is from genome assembly GCF_015272455.1 of Thermoleptolyngbya sp. C42_A2020_037. Lineage (NCBI taxonomy): Bacteria > Bacillati > Cyanobacteriota > Cyanophyceae > Oculatellales > Oculatellaceae > Thermoleptolyngbya > Thermoleptolyngbya sp. C42_A2020_037. Next base: position 42,779 of record NZ_JACYLP010000024.1, on the reverse strand, counting down.
CCAAAAATCGTGCCCCGCGCCTGGGCATCGAAGGCGCGACAGTGCCCGTCTGGCGATAGGATCATTCCCTCTTGAAACAGATGCCCCGCCCGCTGAGGCGTTTCCACCGACACGCCCCCCGCCATCGCCAGGTCGCACTCGCCGCGCAAGAGCGACTGGCAGGCCAGATGCACTGCCACCAGCGATGTGGAGCAGGCGGTTTGCACGTTGACGCTGGGCCCCGTCAGGTTCAGCTTGTAGGAAACACGGGTGGTCAGGTAGTCCTTATCGTTGGCGATCGCCATCTGAAAGCCGCCCATCGCGGTCAGCGTCACCACGTCCAGCGAGTCGTTGGCATCCAGCCGATGGCGATTGGGATAGACATGGTTCAGCAGGTAGCTGTTCATGGATGCGCCTGCATAGAGGGCAATCGCCCCACTGTCGGCCGCGTAGGCAAAGGGGTCGTAGCCCGCGTCCTCCAGTGCTTCCCAGGCGCACTCCAGCATCAGCCGCTGCTGCGGGTCGAGCAGTTCCGCCTCGCGGGGGCTATAGCCAAAAAAGTCCGCGTCGAACTGCTCCACATCGTCTAGAATCGGGCTGGCTTTTACATAGTTGGGATGGCGCACCAGATCAGGGTCTATGCCCGTTGCCAGGATTTCTTCATCGCTGAAGAAAGTAATCGACTCCACGCCGTCTTGCAGGTTGCGCCAAAATTCCGCAGGCGAAGCGGCTCCAGGAAAGCGACACGCCAGCCCAATCACCGCGATGTCGTTGTCATTTGAATGTCTGGACTGACGGCGCTGCGATTCGCGAAGCGATCCCTGCGGGAAGCGCCGCTGGCCCTGCTGCACCGCCTCAGCCGCCGGGGTCCGCGCCAGAAACTCGGCCAGGCTGGCAATGGTGGAATGCTGAAACAAGTCCACCGCCGAAACGGTATAACCCTGCTGATGGAGCTGGTTTAGCACCTGCATCAGTTGCAGCGAACTGCCGCCCATCTCGAAAAACTGCTCGTCGGGGGCGATCGCCGTCAGTCCCAAGACCGACTGCCAGATTTCCAACAGCGATCGCTCTAGCTGGCTGCGCGGCGGCGCGGCGGACGGAGCCTGCTGGAATGCGTCGGCAATGGACTGGAGTTGTCCGTCAAATTCCCCTGCCTGAAAGCGGCGGCTGAGTTCGCTGCGTTGAATTTTGCCGAGGGCAGTTTTGGGAATGTTGTCCTGCGCCACTGGGATGACATAATCGGGACTCACACCCAGCCGCGTCGCCACCTGCCGCCGCACGGCTTTCACCAGTTCCCGCAAACTAGCGGCATCGGTCGGTTCTGCGGTGGGATGCAGAAAAATCGCGAGGCGATCGCTCGTCTCATCGTCCCGGCGCACGGCGCAGGCGGCGGTGTAGGACACTTCCACACCGGGCAACTCTTCGACAACGGCTTCGATTTCGTGGCTATACACATTTGCGCCGTTGAGGATGATCAGGTCTTTTTGGCGGCCGGTGAGGGTGAGCCGCCCGTTTTGCAGGCGGGCCAGGTCGCCCGTGACAAACCAGCCGTCGGGCGTGAAGCACTCGGCATTCAGATCGGGGCGGTTGTAATAGCCGGGGGTGACGGTCAAGCCGCGCACTTGCAGGCTGCCCACCTCGCCTTGGGGCACGACCTGCTGCTGCTCGTCCACAATCCGCAGCGACACGCCGGGAATGGGCTGGCCGACCTCGACAAACGTATCCGCATCGCTGGTGGTGGCGAGGGAAAACTCGTGGGAATGCACAATGCCAGAGGTGGTTTCTGACATGCCGTAGCCGGGGCTGACCACGCCATCGCGCAGGCCGCAGGGCGCAAGTAAGGCGAGAAAGCTGCGGGTGGTTTTGGCGACGACGGCTTCGGCTCCGTTGCCCATCCACGCCAGGCAAGACAAGTCCCACGGGCGCTGGGCAACTTCCTCTGGGCGATCGCAGATCAGCCCATAGGCAAAGTTGGGGGCCCAAGTGGCGGTGACGCGATGGCGATCGCACAGATCCAGCCAGCGCAGCGGATCTTGCAGAATATAGTCATTGCTGACCTGAATTTGCGAGCAGCCGACGAAGACCTGCGTCAGGTGAAACATCACCAGGCTGGCGACGTGTTCCAGCGGCATCCAGTTGAGGCTGAGGCTGCGCTCAGTAATGCGGTTCACAGTCGCCATGCCAAAGGCACTCACCAGCAGGTTGCGCTCCGTCAGCATGACACCCTTGGGTTGCCCCGTGCTGCCAGAGGTAAACAGGATCAGCGCCAGTCGGTCGGTCGCCAATGCGGTGTCGGAAGGCGTTTCGAGCGGCGGATCGGACTCAGCAGCGAGCAGCGCTGGCAGGGGCAGCAGGCGGCTGGGGTCGCAGCGAAATTCGGCAGAGCCGTCTGTGCAAAAGGCTTGCAGGGCAGGAGCGATCGCCCCGCTGACCAGCACCCACGGGTGATCCAACTGCCCCAAAATGGCGCGGAACTGGAGTGCCTTGCTCTGCGATTCGGCATAGGCCGGCGGCACGGCAATGGGCACCACCACCAGTTCCCCCAGCCACCCCGCCCAGATTGCCGCGAGAAACTCATCGGGATCGGAAATTTGCAGGACGAGGCGATCGCCCGCTGTTGCCCCCGCTGCCCGCAACCCGGCTAAAATCCTCGCGGCCTGTTGGGCCAGCGCCCGATAGGGCTGGTGGCGTTCGGCTCCGGCTGGAGAAATGTGGAGAATTGCCCCTTCGCCGACGGCTGCGCGATGTAAAACCCTTGAAAGACTGGGCAGGGAGCGGAGATCTGAAACCTCATCACCATGACACACGGACAAAAACGCGGAATGGGCATCCATCATGCTGTTGTCTGTAGACAGCGCTTGAGAAAGCGATGACTCGCCGCTCAGCCCCCTTCAATTCAGAGCCAATTATACAGCACGGGTCTGGTGGGGGATGGCGCTGGGTGTATGTTTATTATGTTGCGCCTCGCGTGTGATTCACGGTGCCCTGCGGTATAACTTGCGTACCTGCGGGTAATACGTTTGGGTTAGGTAGGCTGCTGGCAGGGGTGCATCCTTACTGGGTGCCTGGAAACCCTCTTCAGCAGGCTTTTCAGGGGTGATCGCGCCTGTTGAGGGGTGCAATAGTCTTCTGGAACCCTGATTGACTTTGTGCGTCATGCGCTGTGTCATCCTGGTCTTGTGCTAAAAAACACTCATGGCTAAATAAACACCCAACCGACTTGCATGAACCCCGACTCCTAAACGCTCAATGCCACGATTTTTCAATGAGCCTCTGATGCGGACTTTGTCGCCGTAGCTGTTGTTTCTTGGGACCGAGTCCGACTGCAATCCTATGGAGACCATTCACCTGATCATTGCCGACGAGACGCTCCGCGACGGAGAGCAGCAGGTCGGAGTCTGTTTTAGCAAAGACATAAAGCGCAGGCTGGCCCACGAAATCGCCAGCACGGGGGTTCACTCGCTCGCCCTGATGCCCGCCGTTCACCCGGTCGAGGAGCAGTTGGTGAAAACGCTGGTAGCCGATGGGCTGGGGGGCCAACTGGCGGCCTCCACAATGATGAATAAAGCCTGCATTCGGCAGTCCCAAACGACGGGGGTGCAGCACATTATTTTGTTTCATGCCGTGTCGGATCGGCTGCTGCTGTTGCGCGACCCAGAGATGCAGGTGGCGGAAGGCGGTCAGGCGCGAGAGGCGGCGCTGCTCAATGGCATCAAGGCGACCCCAGATCAGGTGCAGATGGTGCGGGCGAATATGTGCCGTCGCGTCCGCCAGCATTTGGAATACGCGGCTCAGCTTGGGCTGCGAATTAGCTTTGCTGCGGAGGATGCCAGCCGCGCCGATTTTGATTTTTTGGTGGAATGCATCAACCAGTTTTCGCCCTACCTAGAGCAGTTTTTGCTGTGCGATACGGTGGGCTGCCTCACGCCAGAAAAATCTTACATCTGGATTCACGATTTGCTGGCCTCGGCCCGCTGTGCGCCGCTAATCGTGCATTTTCACAACGACATGGGGCTGGCCCTGGAGAACACGATCCAGGCGGTGCGGGCCGGGGCAGCGGGGATCTCTGGCACCTTTGGCGGCATCGGGGAGCGGGCGGGTAATGTGGCCATTGAGCAGGTGCTAAATGGGCTGCGACTGCGGTTTGGCTGGGAGGTGGCAGGGATAGACTATGAGGCGATCGCCCGCGTCGGCCAGCACCTTGACCAACTGGGCGCACGGGCCTATCCGCCCTATTCCCAGGCGGCCCAGCGCCACGAAGCCGGGATTCATGTGCATTCCCTGATGCGCGATCGCCTCTCCTACGCCATTTTTCCCTACGGCCAGCCCGAAATCTGGTTCGGCAAACACAGCGGCGTGAGCAACATTCGCTACTTGTTTGAACACTGTCTGCAAAAGCCGCTCGACCGAGAAAAGTACGAGCAGATCTGCCAGGATATTAAAAACCTTTCAATCCAGCAAAACCGCTCATTTTCCACCGATGAAATCCTCCAGTGGCTCCAGGAACAATCCTACGATTCTGCCTAAGCCAAACCAGGGCTGATTTTGATTTTAGATTGCCGATTTTGGACTCCTGATTTGCTGTTTTAGTGAGATTTTCAGCTATTTTCTATACAGCGTCGAATCAGGAAGCGAACATTAAATCCTCAAGCTCAAAATCCACAATCCAAAATCCAAAATCTAAAACCCAAAATTCTCCCTTCTCTATCTCTCCTGTCCACTGACCGACTCGCGTATGCCCCCAGAACCCATCGCAATTATTGGAATTGGCTGCCGCTACCCCGGCGCTGATTCTCCCGACGCTTTTTGGCAACTCCTTAAAAACGGTGTCGATGCAGTGTCAGAGGTGCCGCCCTCCCGATGGGACAGAACCCAGTTTGAGTCGGTCGCCAATACAGAATCGGCCAGGGCCAGCCTGCGGTGGGGCGGCTTCCTGAAAAGCGTCGATCAGTTCGACCCGCTGTTTTTTGGGATTGCGCCCCGCGAAGTGAACACAATGGACCCCCAGCAGCGCCTCTTATTGGAAGTGGCGTGGGAAGCGATGGAGGATGCAGGCATTGTGCCAGAGCGCCTGCGGGGAACGGATACAGGCGTATTCGTGGGCATCGGCACGCACGACTATTCCATCATGCTGTGGCAAGACCCCATTGATGACCCGTATCTCACCACAGGCACAGGCAACTGCATCGCCGCCAATCGGATTTCCTATATTTTTGACCTGAAGGGGCCGAGTCTGTCGGTGGATACCGCTTGCTCTTCCTCGCTAGTTGCCGTTCACCTGGCGTGTCAAAGCCTGTGGACGGGCGAATCGACAATGGCGCTGGCGGGCGGCGTGAATGTGCTGCTGCTGCCGACGGTGACGCTGGGCTTTGCGCGGGGCGGGTTCATGTCCACCAGCGGGCGCTGCCGCAGCTTTGATGCTAGGGCCGATGGCTACGTCCGCAGCGAAGGGGCTGGCATGGTGCTGCTGAAGCCGCTGACTCAGGCGCAGGCAGATGGCGACCCAATCTATGCCGTGATTCGGGGCACAGCGGCCAATCAGGATGGTTTTAGCAACGGCATGGCCGCGCCAAATGTAGACGCGCAGGAGCGGGTGCTGCGGGCAGCCTACCGGCGGGCGGGCATTTCCCCTGGGCAGGTGCAATATATCGAAGCGCACGGCACGGGTACGAAACTGGGTGACCCGATCGAAATCACGGCGCTGGGCCGAGTGCTGACGGAGGAGCGTCCGGCGGGCAGCTTATGCGCGGTGGGTTCGGTGAAGTCCAACATCGGTCATACAGAAACGGCGGCGGGTGTGGCAGGGGTTATTAAAGCCGCCCTCAGCCTGAAGCATGGGCAGATTCCGCCTAGCCTTCATTTCCAAACGCCCAATCCGCAAATTGGATTTGACTCGCTGCCACTGCGAGTGCAGACTGAGCTAACGCCGTGGAAATCCAGTCCCGCTATTGCCGGAGTCAATTCCTTTGGGTTCGGCGGCACGAACGCACATATCGTCATGCAGGAAGCACCTGCGCCTGCTGAACAGAATGTATCTAAGAATGTTCCCAAGAAGCTCAACAAGAAAGCAAAAAAGAAGCAGATCAAGCCGCTGTTGGAACGTGAGTTGGAAGGCGATCGCCCTCTCCACCTGCTGACGCTCTCTGCCAAAAACGAAACAGCCCTGCGACAGTTAGCAGAACGCTATAGCGAATACCTGACGAATCATCCAGAAACAGATCTAGCCAATTTGTGCTTCACGGCAAACATTGGGCGATCGCACTTTTCCCATCGGCTGGCGCTGGTGGCAGAGTCTCCTGTCCAGATACAGCAGCAGCTTCAAACCTTTGCCCAGCGCCAGGAAACGGCCAATCTCACCTACGGCACGACGGCTCCAGCGGCTCCATCGGTGGCGTTCTTGTTCACGGGGCAGGGGTCGCAGGCGGTGGATATGGGGCGATCGCTCTACCAAACACAGCCGCTCTTTCGCGAAACGGTAGACAAAGCCGCGAAACTGCTGGAGCCGCAGCTTAAGCGTCCCCTCCGGTCGGTGCTGTATCCCACGTCAGACCAGGCTTCCAGGGCAGCCGACTGGATCGACCAGACCGCCTACACCCAGCCGGCCCTGTTTGTGCTGGAATATGCCCTGGCAACGCTGTGGCAGTCCTGGGGCGTGCAGCCTGCCGTGGTTATGGGCCACAGCATTGGCGAGTATGTGGCGGCCTGCATTGCCGGAGTATTTAGCCTGGAGGATGCCCTGCGGCTGGTGGCAGCGCGGGGACGGCTGATGCAGGCACTCCCAGGGGGCGGCGGCATGATGTCGGTGATGGCGGATGCAGAAACGGTGGCGGCGCGGCTGGAGAACCCCGAAACCGTGGCGATCGCCGCCATCAACGGGCCGCAGTCCACCGTTATCTCTGGCGAGAACACAGCGTTGAAAAAGCTAGCCGCTCAACTTGCCGCCGAGGGCATCAAAACCACGCCGCTGAATGTCTCCCATGCCTTTCATTCGCCGCTGATGTCTCCTATGCTGGCGGAGTTTGCCCAGGTGGCAAAGACCATCACGTATCACACGCCGCAAATCCCGCTGATTTCCAACGTGACGGGCGATTGGATTGCCGAAGACATCGCTACGCCCGACTACTGGGTGCAGCATATTCGCCAGCCGGTGCGATTCAGGCAGGGCATGGACACCTTGCAGCAGCAGGGCTGTGGCGTGCTGCTGGAGATCGGCGCAAAGCCAATTCTGCTAGGCATAGGGCGGCTGTGCGTGCAGGCCAGCGACCCCGATTTGGCGGAAACCATGCTCTGGCTGCCAAGCCTGCGCCCCGGGCAAGACGACTGGCAAACGCTGTTCAGCAGCCTGGCCGCGCTCTATGTTCGCGGCGTGGATATCGATGGGCAGGCGATCGCCCCTCCCTCTGCTCGACGGATTCCTAACCTGCCGACCTACCCGTTCCAGCGACAGCGCTACTGGTGGCAGCCCGATAGCCCCTCGCTTGGGTCGATTCGCACAAGTTCACCCAATCGCCTGCACTCCCCAGGGCTGCATCCCCTGCTGGGCGAACGGCTGCGGCTGGGCGGCACCAGCGACATCCGGTTTGAAGCGCACGTTAGCGCCGCTGCCCCCGCCTATCTCGCTGACCACCAGATCGCCACGCAGCCCGTCTTTCCCGCCGCCGCCTATGCAGAAATGGCGATCGCCGCGGGTCGGGCCGTGGGGCTATCCCCAGTAGAACTGACTCAGGTTCGCATTGAGCAAGCGCTGCGGCTGTCGGCATCTGCCACCCCGCTGCAACTGGTGCTGTCGCCAGAAGCAGGCGGCTATCGGTTCCAACTCTTGAGCCTGAACGCTGAGTCGGAGGCGTGGACGCGCCACGCCACAGGCTTTTTGGCAGCAGGTCGGCCGCTGAGTTCTGGCACTATGCTGGCAGAGATCCAGGCGCAATTTCGTCAGCAGGCGATCGCCCCGTTGGACTATTACGCCCAGTTGCGCCAGCAACACCTGAACTATGGCCCCGCGTTTCAGGTGATTCAGCAACTCTGGCAGGGCGACGGTGCTGCCTTGGCTCGCCTGCATCTGCCAGATATGCTGAGGACTGAAGCGGCGGCGTACCATCTGCATCCCACGCTGCTAGACGGCTGTTTTCAAACAGTGGCGGCTGCCTGCGGATTTGGCAATGCTGACGGAACTTACTTACCTACGGGCATCGAATCGCTGCGGCTGGGGGTTCCGGCACAATCCACGGTCTGGAGTTGGGTGCGGCAGGTTCGCACAATGACTCCAGCGGAAAACGGCGGGCGGTCGCCGCTGGTGGCCGATTTCCAGATTTTCAATCCGAATGGCGAACTCGTGGCTGAGATCACGGGACTGACCCTGCATCCCGTCGGCGAAATGTCGCTTCTGCGGCTAGCCGGCAACACAGGATCTTCGCAGGTTGTAGAACGTGATCCGGCCCATTCCACAGAACTGCAAACGGAATGGATCTATACCCTAGACTGGCAGGCGGACGCGAATGATCCTCAGCCTGCGCCTGTGTCGGCTCAATCCCGCCATTGGATGATTCTGAGCGATCGCCAAAAGATTGGTCAACGGCTGGCAGAACGGCTGACCCAGCAGGGCGATTCGCGTAGCAATCCCTTCGGGAATCGCGCATCACTGCTGTTTGCGGATTGGGGGTCGGATGGGGCTTTGGCAAACAGCGTGAATCCGCTGGATGCCGAAGAGATGCAGCAACGCATTGCAGAACAGGTGGCGATCGCCCCGGTGACCGATGTGGTGTACCTATGGGGACTGGATACGGAACCGTCCAGCACGGGCCAAACGCTAACCCAAACCTGCACCCAGCTTTGCGGCGGCGTGCTGCATCTGGTGCAGGCGCTCAATGCCGTTCAAAAACCCCCCACACCCCGGTTGTGGATCGTCATGGCGGGAACCCAGGCAATTGCCCCATCTGACCCGCCTACCCACGTCCCTGCGGCGGCGCTGTGGGGATTGGGGCGATCGCTCCGTCAGGAACAGCCCGACCTGCGCTGCACCTGCATCGACCTGGACGCAGCAGACCCAGACCCCGCTGCGACTCTGCTGGCAGCGTTGCAGCAGACCGATGCGGAAGACCAGATCGCCTATCGCCAGGGCACGCGCTACCGGGCGCGGCTGAGTCCGGCACCCGCAAAACCCGCCCTGACGATTCCCGCTGCGCCCTCATTTCGCCTGGGCTTGACGCAATACGGCGTGCTGGATCACCTGACGCTGATGCCCTGCCAGCGGCGATCGCCCGGCCCTGGCGAAGTGGAGATCTTGGTGCGGGCAGCAGGCGTGAATTTCCGCGACGTGCTGAACGCCCTGGGAATGCTCCAGCCCTATCTGGAACACATGGGCTTTGCCACGGCAGACGCAGTGCCCTTTGGCGGCGAGTGTGCGGGGATCGTTGCGTCTGTGGGCGAAGGCGTAACGGCATTCCGCGTGGGCGACGAGGTGATGGCCGCGCAGGCAATTGGCAGCCTGGGGCAGCATGTCACCGTGAATGCGAAATGGGTTGCGCCGAAGCCCAGATCCCTCACCTTTGCAGAAGCAGCAACGATTCCGACGGCGTTTCTGACGGCAGTCCACGGACTCTGCCAGTTGGCGAAGCTGCAAAAGGGCGAACGCATCCTGATTCATGCGGCGGCGGGCGGGGTGGGTCTGGCCGCAGTCCAGCTTGCCCTGCGCCTCGGTGCAGAGGTCTACGCCACGGCCAGCGCACCCAAACAGGACTTCCTCAAGTCTCTCGGCGTGCAGCAGGTGTTTGATTCGCGCACGCTGGCGTTTGCCGACCAGATCGCCAAACTCACCAACGGCAAGGGCGTGGACGTGGTGCTGAATAGTCTCAACGAAGACTACATTCCCCGCAGCCTGGAACTGCTGTCGCCCAGGGGTCGCTTCGTTGAAATCGGCAAGCTCGGCATCTGGACGGCGGAGCAGGTTCGCGCCCTGCGCCCCGATGTGGACTATTTTTCGTTTGACTTGCTGGAGGTGTCACAGGCGCAACCGGACTACATTGCGGCGCTGCTGAGCGAACTGACCGACCAGTTCCAGCGGGAAGCGTTGCAGCCGCTCAAGCACACGGTGTTTGAGATTGCCGAAGCGCCGACCGCCTTTCGCTACATGGCCCAGGCAAAGCACATTGGCAAGGTGGTGATGGCGCTGCCGCCCGTGCTGCCGCAGCAGCCAGTGGTGCGCCCCGATGGAACCTATCTGATTACGGGCGGGCTGGGGGCGCTGGGCCAACTCACGGCGCAATGGCTGGTGGAGCAGGGCGCAAAGAGCCTGCTGCTGGTGGGGCGCAAGGCTCCCTCGGCGATCGCCCAGGCCTGGATTAGCGACCTAGAAGCGCAGGGAGTTACTGTGACTCCAGTGCAAGCAGATGTAGCAGAACCGGGGGCGATCGCCCCTCTGCTAGAACACTGTCCCCTGCCATTGCGGGGCGTGGTTCACGCGGCCGGCGTGCTGGACGACGGCGTGCTGCAAAACCAGACGTGGGAGCGGTTTCAGGCGGTGCTGGCTCCAAAGGTGCAGGGAGCCTGGAACCTGCACGAACTGACGCGATCGCACGATCTGGATTTCTTTGTCTGCTTCTCGTCGGCTGCGTCGCTGCTGGGTTCGGCGGGTCAGACCAACTACGCCGCTGCCAATGCAGTGCTGGATAGTCTGATGCACCACCGCCGTCGGTTGGGACTGCCGGGCCTCAGCGTCAACTGGGGAGCCTGGGCCGTGGGCATGTCTACGCAACTGATGGAACGGGAGCGGCAGCGGCTCGAAGCTCAGGGCATGACCCTGATTTCGCCCGCACAAGGGATGCCGCTGTTGTCTGAGCTATTGCGGCAAAACCTGGTGCAGGTGGGCGTGTTGCCAATCGAGTGGGCCAGGTTTCGCGCAGTCCACGCAGGACAGGAGCTATCGCCCTTTTTTGAGCGCGTGCTGCCCGCTGCACCCGTTGCGGTTCCTGCTGCCTCGCCACTGTTGCAGAGTTTGCAGCAGGGGGGCGATTCCGGGACGGATTGCGTCGCGAATCGCCTGGAGCAATTGCAGCAGTTTATCCAACAGCAGTTGGCCAAAGTCCTGGGCTTTAGCACCCCGGAACTGATTGACGTTCACGATCAGTTTTCGGACTTAGGGATGGATTCTCTGATGGCAGTGGAATTCACCAACCGACTCCAGGCAGGGCTGGGCTTCCCCATTTCGCAAGCGCTGCTGCTCGACCATTCCAGCGTGGCTGCCCTGGCGGAACATCTGGCCACAATGCTGTTTCAGGATGGCCCCTCTGCGGGGAAAGGGATGGTCACAGCCCAGCAGGCGATCGCCCAAACTGGGCAGTCTATCGCAATGGACGTTGCCACAGACCTTGCCGCAATGGAAGCGACCGCCAGAGAAGGGGAAGACGGGCGATCGCCCCTGTCCTTGCAGCGTCCTGATCAGCCGGATTCGTCACCCTCTAGGACGAATCAGGAGAATACCAGCCTGAACGGAATGGCGAATGCAAGTATTCCCGCCGATCGAGTCAGAAACAGCAGCCCCGATACCCCGCAGCAGGATGCGTTAGGTTCAAATCTAGGTTTAGATCTAATCGCTCATTCTGAATCAGAAAATCTTGAGGTTCCAGAATCCTATTATCACTTCCATCTCACGCCTGAGTATCAGAACCTGCGACAGGAACTGAATCGAGTGGAAGAACTCGGAAACCCCTTTTTCATGCAGCATACTGGGATTTCCCGCGACACCACTGAGATTCACGAAAAAACATTCATTAGCTACGCCAGCTATAACTACCTGGGTATGTCAGGTGATCCAATCGTGACCCAGGCGGCGATTGCTGCGGTGCAGGAATATGGCACGTCGGTTTCCGCCAGTCGCGTCCTGTCAGGCGAACGCCCTTTCCACCGAGAGCTAGAACAGGAAATTGCTCGGTTTTTGGACACTGAGGACTGCCTGCTGTTCGTTGGGGGGCACGCCACAAACGTGACGACCATCGGGCATCTGTTCGGTCGCCAGGACTTGATCCTCTACGATGCCCTTAGCCACAACAGCATCCGCGAGGGCTGCAAATTGGCAGGGGCGACGCTGATGGAATTTCCGCACAACGATTGGCGATCGCTCGAACACCTGTTGTCCCAGCATCGCCTGCGCTATGAAAAAGTGCTGATTGCCATTGAAGGCATCTACAGCGCGGATGGCGACATCGCTCCTTTGCCAGAAATCGTGGCCCTGAAAAAGCGATTTAAAACCTTCTTGCTGGTGGACGAGGCGCACTCCATTGGCGTGTTAGGGCAGAGCGGTCGCGGCATTGGTGAACATTTTGGCATTGCGGCCCGCGACGTGGATCTGTGGATGGGAACGCTGAGCAAGTCGTTTGCAAGCTGCGGCGGCTACATTGCGGGCAGCAAGGCGCTGGTGGAGTACCTGAAATATACGGCTCCTGGTTTTGTCTACAGCGTGGGCATGACTCCTGCGAACACGGCAGCGGCCCTCGCCTCGCTGCGATTGCTGCAACGGGAGCCAGAGCGAGTTCAGCGGCTCAGAGCGCGATCGCAGCTATTCCTCCACCTCGCACAAGAACACGCGCTGAATACGGGCAGCAGTGCAGACACACCGATTATTCCGGTCATCATCGGCGACTCCCAAGCAGCAGTTCGGCTTTGTCACCGTCTAATGCAGCACGGGATTCATGTGCAGCCGATGGTCTATCCCTCGGTGCCCTACGATCGCGCTCGTTTGCGGTTCTTTTTGTCTTGTTTACATACGGAGGAGCAAATTCACCTTACTGTATCGGCGATCGCCAAGGAGATTTCGCGATTGAATTCTTAGTTGGTTAAATTTCTAGCCCTGCCTAATGTCTAGGCTATGACCCGCACTGTTCATGCTTTTGTTCCAAAAAACCTGAATTCAGAGCTTGCAGCAATTCTCAAAAGCTGAGCGTGAGCAGATCCAAAACCCCATCAAAAAAATGACATTTTCTATTCCTAAGAACCTTGCAAGAGCCTCCTCTTTGAATCACCAGTCTGTTTCTTCTAGGATTTCCTACACCGCGCTAATTCTGACAACATCGTGGAGCGCTGTCGTGCTTTCTCCGATGTCAGCCCTTTCCCAGGAGGCATCACCCCAAGACGATATTTCCCCAGCTTCTATCCCCGCATTGATTGAATCTTCTCCATCTGCGTTGCCGCCCGCCGCATCGACGGAATTCTTGCTTCCACCAGATTCAACTGATGTGATCGCGGAGAGTCCGATGCCGCTTACGTCTTACGAGGCGGCGGATTTGCTGAATATGGAAGCGCTGTTGCCATCCGAATTGGCTGCTACTGCCGACTACTCACTGGAGCCAGATGCAGACGGGAGGGCGATCGCCCAGGCTGAGCCAGCCCCACCATCCGCCCCGGAACGCTTTGGAGCCGTTGGGCAAAATTACTGGTACGTGCAGGCGGGGCCGTCCATTTCCTTCGATCCAGATGATGACGGCTTTGCTGCGTTTGGGCTGGCGGGCGCAGGCATTACGGACTTCTTTGCCCACGGGCACAGCATTAACCTGGAATTGAACAAGCTCAAGTTCATTCAGCCAGGAGATGATGCGGTGGGTCTGAATCTTGGGCTGATCCTGCGCTGGCACTTTGTACGAGAAGACACCTGGTCACTGTATGTGGATGGCGGCGCAGGGTTTCTGGTCACCAGTGAAGATGTGCCCGCAGAGGGTGGATCGCAGTTCAACTTCACGCCCCAGGTCGGTGGCGGTGCAACCTTCCGAATGCGAGACCAGGAACACCTCATGGTAGGGCTGCGCTGGCACCACATTTCCAACGCCGAGCTGTACCCACCAAACCCCGGCCGCGACAGCATTCTACTCTACGTCGGCTATATGTGGCCGCGCTAAGGGCTAGGGGTTGGTGGCAACAGGCAGGCGCGAAGCCCAAAGGCTGACCAGGCGATCGACTGCCTGATCCCAGCCGTAGGGCTGCACCCAGTCTCGCGCCTGCCGTCCCAAGCGCTGCCGCAGGTCTGGGTCTTCGATGAGCAACTGGAGTTTTTCGACAAAATCTGCGGTGCTGTCCGGCTCATAGAGCAGACCGTTGACTCCGGGCTGAATGCTGTCCAGAACACCGCCTGCCGCTGGAGCAACGGCGGGAATTCCAGCAGCAAAAGCTTCAAACAGCGTCAGCCCTTTGGTTTCCTTTTTGGAGGTCGTGACGTGGAAATCGCTATTTGCCATGAGTGCAGGAATCTGATCTGGAGACACGCGACCCAGCAGGTGAAAATCGACCACGCCCGTTAGCGATTGACGGATGGTATCCCGCAGTTCTCCATCCCCCGCAATCAGCAGCAAGATGCGACTTGAACCCAGGTTTTGGACTAGCTTTGGAACTGCTTTCAGCGTGAATTTCCAGCCCTTGTCTGGGGTTAATCGCCCCAGGAAAAGAAGTTTTGTGCGATCGCCCGCTTCAATTCCATAGGTCTTTTCAAAAAACTGCTCCTGCCGAAGGTTCGGACTGAATGCAGCTAAATCAACACCTAACAATTCTTCGTAAACTGCATTCTTGATGCCCAGCTTTAGCAGCTTTTCATAGGTGATTTTGCTACCAGTTAACGTTACATCATAAGCATTAAATACCCGCTTTGTAATCAGTTTCTTACAGAGCCACCTCACCAAATTTTGCAGCGGGGCTGGCAGCGGAAAGAAGTCGTCAATGTATTCCAAGAAGTTGGTGTGATAGAAGCTAGTGCAGGGGATCTGGTGCGCCTTCGCATGGGCGATCGCCGGAATTTTGCCAAAGCCGAGAAAGAGGCGATCGGGTTCATCCACATGAATAACATCAGGCTGAAATTGCGCCAATCTTTGCAGCACAAGATCATAGGACTTTGAGGTAACATTGCGCTCAAACTCAACCCCCATAAATGAGGCACTTGGCAAATTGATAACTTCTACACCGGGCAAAAAATGTCCTGTATAGTCTGCCCAATTTGGATAGATTGATTCCAGCGATTCATAGCTTGGACAAAACACTAAGACCTGATGACCCAACTCGCTCAGTCGCGTCAACCTGTGGAGGAGAGTGACTGTCACCCCATCGATTACGGGCAGGAAGCCAGACGTAAGAATTGCAATTTTCATGTATAAGTTTAGGTGTCAACCCTTAGGTATTGGTTCAAGCAATTATTTCTGCTTCGTTTCCCACTCTAAAAGATTTTTGCGACCGCTCTGCACATAGGGCGACCAGGCAATCAGTTGGATCATAAACTGATTGAACCAGGATACGGGCGCACGCATGGGACGGATGAAATCAACAAACAAAATTACGCGAATGTCATCTGTATGATTCCAGGCGGAATGGGGAAACGTATCGTCAAAAATCAGGCTTTTTCCCTCCTGCCAGTGGCGCACTTCACCCCCTACACAAATGCCGCACTGGTCGGCTGCTGCGGGCACTTTCAGCCCCAGGTGATAGCGCAATAATCCCTTGTAGGGGCCGCGATGTTCTGGGATGGTTTTATGGGGCAGCAGGATAGAAAAGAATGCCGTTTTCATGCCAGGAATCTGTTCAACTAGGCGCGTCGTTTCGGGGCAGCGCAGGCAGTTTTGCTCTGCTTTGTAGCCATAGCCATAGAGAAAATAGGTCTTCCACAGATTGTCCTGGGTGATGCTGATCTGATCCGTGGAGATGTCTTGAAAATTGGGAATGGAATACACGTCCTTCAGCAGATTGTCTAATTCTGCTCGAATCGTTTTCCAGTTTGTTTCTAGAAGGTTAACCCAGGGAAAGTGCTGAACTTCAAAAAAAGCCCCGTCACCAACAGCAGAATATTTCGCAATTAGATCCTCTAGGCTTCTAACCAGCTTTTCCCCTTGATGAACTGCAAAGGCTTTGTGCTGTTTCTGGAATTGATCGACTAAGGATTTCATAATCATGGAAAAGAGCAAGATTGGTTAACTTTCCAGAGAGACAGGGCCAGTTCATTGGGGACTAGTTTTTGGGGACGATAGGTTTCTTGAACGGGTTGGTTTGTTTCAGTTTGAATACGGGTGATTAAAGCCGCTGAGGGATTCAAAAGAAACACAGGCTGGCACGGTTCTAATAATAGGCGATCGCCCCTCCAATTCTCGCCCATCGAGGCAATCACCTGGATCTGCGTTTGGGGCTGCAAGTCGAGGCTGAGGGAGACGAGATCCATCGCCTGGGCAGGTTCGGCAATCAGTCGGGGGGCGATAGTCTGGTCAGCGGTTTGGTTAATTAACGCGGCGATCGCCCGATTGTGCAGATTGCGGCTTTTCTGGTACTTGGGTGGCTGCTGGAGTTGGAAGCCGTAGGACAGAAAACAGAGGGCAACCAGGCAAAGCATCAGCCCCCGCCCAAGTCGTTGCCGAGAGGGGGACTGGGCACGGAGTAAGTCCGTTAGGTAAAAAGACAGTACCAAAATCATGCCCAGGTGAAAGGGGAGCAAATAGCGGGCAGCGGTGGAAAGCTGGCTATTGCGGAGAAAATCTAGCCCCAGTAGGAGGGTAGGAATCGTCAGGGCAAACAGCACGACAAATCCCCAGACCGGGCGCGGCGTGCGGCGGATAAGATGGCGGAGGGCGATCGCCAGCAGCAGCACCAGCAGCATGGAGGTCAGCAGTTTGGCGACGGTCGGCAGGTCGGGGGACAGCGTGGCAGGTACGTCAAACAGCAGAATGGAGGTGTTGTAGAGCCAGATTGCCAACAGCGGCAAAACGCCCATCGGCTGACGCATCCATTCGGTGTTGGCTTGCAGGGTATCCCATTGGCTCAGGACAATGAGAATCCACGGGAGAAATAGCCCAACCGCCAGCGCCGCTGCCTGGAGAAATCCATGCCGCTGAGCGCGATTGCCCACCCACAGGACGTACAGCCCGTGTCCCAGCAGCACCAGCGCCGTTAGCAGCGACGTATACAGCCCCACCGCCATGCTGAATCCATAGGGCAACCAGCGCCAAAGCGAATGCGGCATCTCGTTCCCAAAAACGTTCTGTTTCACATTCTCTGTGGCATACCCCATCGCGTTCCATAACGCCAAACTGCTCCACAGCAGCGTGACGCTCCACAGGCTGTAGGGACGCGCTTCTTGGGCATAGGACACAAAAAAAGGCGACAGGGCTAGTAACGTCGTGGCGATCGCCCCGGCAGGGGCAGAATTAAACAACTGGCTGGCCAGTCGCCCGATGAGCGCAAGTGAAATCAGGCTGAAGAGAACCGAGAGCGATCGCACGGCTACTATGCTGCTGCCCCAGAGTTTTGTCCAGCCGTGGGCTAGCAAGAAATAAAGCGGGGCGTGTTCGGGGCTTTGAACTAGGGCACGGAGGACTTGGGTCAAGGGCAAATCGGGGGCGGGATGCAAAAACTGCTGGAGGTCTGCGGGCGTGCGGGGAACACCGTCGCTGAGTTGGGCGGTGACTTCGGCGCGGGTGTAGCCAGCAATGCGAACCGAGGTGGCGACTTCATCCACCCAATACACGCGATCGCCCAGCCCATACCCCCGAAACAGGATGCCAGCCAGAATTAGGAATACCAGCAATCGTCCCAGGATTTGATCCGGATTTTGCAGGAATTTGAGAGGCGATCGCGCTACATGAAACATCGCAACAGGAACGCAGTGAGGAGGGACATCACTCAGCTAGAAGGACAGGATCGATCGGGATTCTCAACGTGCCAGAGGGATAGATAAATGTCTGAATCTGTCAAGGTTTTTGGGCGAAAAACTTCGGTAATCTGGGGGCGATCGCGCTGCTGAATGTCCTGCTGGAGCAATGCAGGTGGGTTTAGCAGAAAGAAGGGTTCACATCGCTGCGGCGGCATGGACGCAGGACTAAGAATTTGAACCCTGGTATCGGGTTTGAGGAACTGGCTGAGGGATACCAGATCGAGGGCATAGCGAGACTCGGCAATGATCTGGGGCGAAGGCTGCTGATTGACCCGGGCGGCGATTTCAGGATTGTGCCGATTGCGAGATTTTTGATAGTCGGGAATGTGGTGCAGGTTGGACAGACCCGATAAGAAGCTGACCATGAGCAGGAAGGCTAAAACGCCGCGCTGCCAGGAGCGTCCGACAGAGAGCCAGCCCGCTATTGCGATCAGCACGGCAAGCTGGACGGGGATAAGATAGCGCGATGTGGCCGAGGCCTGTCCCTGTCGGATGAGATCCAGCGCCACCAGAATCACAGGAACGGGCAGCAGTAGGGCGGCGACAAAGCTCCCCACTCGCGGCTGTCGCAAAGTCCACCACAGAGCAAAGGCGATCGCCCCCAGCGTGAGCAATGCAGTGAGAAACTTGGCTGCCACCAGCGCAACTGGCCCCAATTCCACCGGCGCGTCAAAAAACAGCACGACGAGGCTATAGAGCCAGACCACCAGCATCGACAGCGCCCCCATCGGCTGACGCATCCATTCGGTGTTGGCTTGCAGGGTATCCCATTGGCTCAGGACAATGAGAATCCACGGGAGAAATAGCCCAACCGCCAGCGCCGCTGCCTGGAGAAATCCATGCCGCTGAGCGCGATTGCCCACCCACAGGACGTACAGCCCGTGTCCCAGCAGCACCAGCGCCGTTAGCAGCGACGTATACAGCCCCACCGCCATGCTGAATCCATAGGGCAACCAGCGCCAAAGCGAATGCGGCATCTCGTTCCCAAAAACGTTCTGTTTCACATTCTCTGTGGCATACCCCATCGCGTTCCATAACGCCAAACTGCTCCACAGCAGCGTGACGCTCCACAGGCTGTAGGGACGCGCTTCTTGGGCATAGGACACAAAAAAAGGCGACAGGGCTAGTAACGTCGTGGCGATCGCCCCGGCAGGGGCAGAATTAAACAACTGGCTGGCCAGTCGCCCGATGAGCGCAAGTGAAATCAGGCTGAAGAGAACCGAGAGCGATCGCACGGCTACTATGCTGCTGCCCCAGAGTTTTGTCCAGCCGTGGGCTAGCAAGAAATAAAGCGGGGCGTGTTCGGGGCTTTGAACTAGGGCACGGAGGACTTGGGTCAAGGGCAAATCGGGGGCGGGATGCAAAAACTGCTGGAGGTCTGCGGGCGTGCGGGGAACACCGTCGCTGAGTTGGGCGGTGACTTCGGCGCGGGTGTAGCCAGCAATGCGAACCGAGGTGGCGACTTCATCCACCCAATACACGCGATCGCCCAGCCCATACCCCCGAAACAGGATGCCCAGCAGCAACGCCAGCGCCACAAGCCATTGCCAGATTCGCTGTTTCGATGTCCACGTCGCTCGCTTCACAGTGTTGATTCCTTGGCAACAGATGGGTTTAAGGTTGGGTGCATGGCGATGCTAAATTCCGGCAGCAGGATTGGCATAGCGCGTAACGAAGCGCTGGAGCGTCTGGAAATACAGCGTCCGGTTGATTCGTCGCAAATTGCTGTGGCCCGCCTGAGGAATCAGCAGCAGTTCCTTGGGCGGCGGCGCAGCGTCGTAGAGCGCTTGCCCCATGTGAACAGGCACGACGCGATCGCCCGTCCCATGAATCACCAGCAGCGGCATCTGGAGCGATCGCACTTTTGCCAGGGAATCAAATCTTTGGTGCAGCAAGAGATCCACGGGCAAAAGCTGTATGGGTATGAAGTGGCTGATCATCTCTCGCATAGAGGTAAACGAACTCTCGACGACTAGGGCGGCCAGGTTAGGATTGCGGATTGCCAATTCCAGAGCGATCGCCCCTCCGATGGATCTGCCCATAACCACGATGCGCTGGGGCGGAATGCGGCGGGTTTGGGTGAGGTAGTCGAGGGCGGCGATCGCATCGGCATAGACCGATTGTTCGGTGGGAAAATGTCCCTGGCTTTCGCCATAGCCGCGATAGTCGATGAAAAAGGCCGCCCAGCCCAACTCATGAATCTGCGCTGCCAGCCAGGGTAGATCCCCCAAATTGCTGCCTGTGCCGTGGAAGTATAGCACCGTCAGCGCGTCGTCCCGATTCGCGCCAATCCACCAGCCGCGCACCCGCCCCGTCCCTACGGGCAAATCAACGATTTGGTAGCGCAATCCTACCGCATCCGGCGTGGTACGAATGTTGGCATCGGGACGAAAAATCAGCCGCGTCTGCCCTGCCCACACCAGCCCACAGGTCGCTACGTACAGCGCCACCACGCCGCCCAGTATTCGATAAAGCCTTCTGGCGTTTGGAAACCGCATTTTGTCCTACCTCCAGCCCTCACACCCCAACCCCGATCCCTGATCCCAACGCCTGCCAGACGTATTATCATCCATAGGAATTACGCAGTCGAATGATTTACTTACGCAGTCGAATGATTTTTTGCAGGTTACGCCCGTGAGAAATCATTCAAAACCCAGAAAATTCATCGCAAGTGCGTAAGTTCAAATCCATAAGGTGGTGTGGGACGTGGGGTCGTGGGAAATAGAGCATATCAACTGGTGGCGCTGTCAGGCGAAGGCGTGGGCCCAGAGGTTGTGGAGGCGGCGCTGGCGGTGCTGGCGCATTTAGCAACGCTGCATGGTTTTTCGGTGCGGGTGACGCATGGGCTGGTGGGAGAACCCGCCGTACAGATGTTTAGCACAGGGTTTCCGGAGGCGACGGCGCGGCTCTGCAAGGGGGCAGACGGCATATTATTCGGGGCGGTGTCAAAGGCGGGCTTGCTGGAACTGCGGAAGCAATTTGACCTGTTTGCCAACTTGCGCCCGGTGCGCCCGGTCAAAAGTCTGCGGCACCGCTCGTCAATCAGACCAGAAAAGCTGGACGGGGTGGATATTCTGTTCGTGCGGGAGTTGGTCAGCGGCATTTACTTTGGTCCGTCGGGGCGCGGGGTGGATGGGACTGGCCCCTATGGCTTTCACACGATGCAGTATGCCGATTCCGAAATTCGGCGGATCGCCCGTGTCGCGCTTCAGCAGGCCCAGCAGCGGCGCAAGAAACTGGCGATCGCCCACAAGGAAAACGCGCTGCCCTGCCTTCCCTGGACGCGGCTGGTGCAGGAAGAAGCGGCAGCGTTTCCCGATGTGAGGCTGGTGCCGATGCTGATGGACAATCTGGCGATGCAGCTCGTGATGAATCCGCAGCAGTTTGACGTGATTTTGGCAGGCAACCTGTTTGGCGATATTCTCAGCGACATTGGCGGGGCGATCGCCGGGTCAATTGGGCTACTGGGGTCTGCCAGCCTAAATGCAGACGGTTTTGGGATGTACGAGGCGATTCATGGCACAGCGCCGGATATCGCGGGCAAGGGCATCGCCAATCCGATGGGGACGCTGGCCAGCGTGGAGTTAATGTTGCGACAGTGGGGGGAGCAAGATGCGGCAGATCATCTGGCGATCGCCCAGGAGCAACTGCTGGAAGCGGGCTATCGTACGGCCGACCTCATGGCCTTGCCAGAAGATCGGTTTGTGAATACGAAAGCTTTTACGGAGCAACTGATTCAACAGCTAACCAATGCAAAGCCCTATGAACACACCTGAGAATCATCCTGCGAATCCACCTGAGAAAGTTTTAACCCTAGGAGATGACATTAACACGGATGACATCATCCCAGCCAAGCGCGGAACTAATCTCGATCCGGCGCATCTGAAGCGGTATGCCCTGGAGCATGTAATTGGGATGGATCAGCTCACAAACTATAACGTAATCGAAGCAGGCGCAAACTTTGGCTGTGGCTCTAGTCGAGAAATCGCGGCGATCGCCCTGAAAGCGGCAGGGATTCGTGAAGTGCGGGCGCGATCCTTTGCCGATATTTTTTACCGCAACAGCATCAATATCGGGTTGCCCTTAAAGCACTTGGGCGAAGCAGAAACCCACCCAATTGTGGCGGCGATTACGCAGGCAGGCGGACTGTTTGCCTTTAACCAGCAGCGATTGCGCGGAGACATGGCCCTGCCGCCCAGCGACACGCCGCGCCGCCCCATGACGATGGCAGAAAAGCTGCTGGCGCGGGCATCGGGTAATGCGTTTGTACAGCCCGGTGAGGTGGTGTTTGCCAAGGTGGATCTGGCGATGTCCCACGATGCGATCGCCGCTGGGGTGGCACAGCTTTTCTACCAGCATTTCGGTGAGTCGGCAAGGATTTGGGAGCGCGATCGCCTGGTGCTGGTGGCGGATCATTTTATTCAAATTAACGATATTCGGGTTGACCCCAAAGCTGACCTGCTCTATCAGCAAATGGTCGAGTTTGCCGAGGAGCAAGGCTGCCACCTGCTGGATGTGGTGTCGCCCGGAGAGGCAGCGGGCATTTGCCATGTGCTGCTGCCGGAGCGGGGGTTTGTGCGACCGGGCATGGTGATCGTCGGGACGGATTCCCATAGCTGCACCTATGGCGCATTTGGCTGCTTTTCGACAGGCATTGGCACAACGGATATGGCCAACCTACTGGCAACAGGCGATCTGTGGCTGCGCGTGCCGCCGACGCTGCGAATCTGCCTGGAGGGAACGCCTGCACCGGAGATCAGCGCCAAAGATATCATGCTGTTTTTGCTGGGGCAGTTGGGCTGCGACGGGGCGATCGGGCAGGTGCTGGAGTTTTGCGGCGGGGCGATCGCCCGAATGCCGATGGACGAGCGGATGACGCTGGCAAATATGGCGGTGGAGTGTGGGGCGCTGTGTGGACTGATCGCGCCTGATGCAGTGACGCGGGAGTATCTGGCAGAACGCCAGAGGGAACGCACTAGCGAATCTTTGGAAGAACGACTGGATGATGAGGCGATGGCAGAACTAGGGAGGGCGATCGCCAGTGATGCGGATGCAGAATACGAACGCACCTACACATTTGATCTAACCGATCTAGAACCCCAAGTCGCCTGTCCACCCAAGCCCGATCAGGTCGTGGGCATTAGCCAGTTGGGGCGGGTTCCCATCACCAATGCGTTTATCGGCTCCTGCACAGGCGGCAAATTGCATGACCTGGCCGAAGCGGCAGCAGTGCTAAACGGGAACCGAGTTGCGTCGCAGGTCAGCCTGTTTGTCGTCCCAGCGTCGCAAGCAGTGCTGCAACAGGCCGAGGCCCTGGGCTATGTGCAGATTTTAGAGGCGGCGGGTGCAACAATTCTCAAGTCGGGCTGCGGAGCCTGCATCAACGCGGGCAGGGGCGTTTTGGAAGCGGGCGAGAACGGCATCTACGCCACCAATCGCAACTTCAAGGGACGCAGTGGCGATCCCACGGGGAATAACTATCTAGCCTCGCCGCGAGTGGTGGCCGTTTCTGCAATTCGGGGATATATCAGCCGTGAGTTGGGATAAGGGCGAGAAGTTACACTAGATCTTGCACAGAGTAAAGACGGTAACAATACAGGTTAAAAGCTTGCTTGTGTACTGCGAACGCACCAGAAAAGTGATTGCCAAGCGACACAGGTTGAATCTGCCAGCATGAATCAGACGGTGATGCATTAGTGGCATTAGTGAATGCTGGGACACGAATTGAGCCGTTAGGGGCGATCGCCATCTCCACCTGCTCTAGCCCGCTCAATCCCTGGCCAGTTGCCTTCACGTAGGCTTCTTTGCATGTCCAGAGTTGCAGAAATTGAGTCAGTTGCTCAGCGGGGGGCAGAGGGTTTAGCACAGCGCGTTCTGATTCAGAAAAGACAGATCGCGCCAGAGCAAGCACATCCAGCGGTCGATGCTGCTCCAGGTCAACCCCAATCAGATGCTCCTGCGTGAATCCGTACAGCGCCAGCCCGCCAGAATGCGACAGGTTGAATTGCAGTGGCGGCGTGGCGTTGGATGGGGACTTCAGGGCAGGCTTGCCGTAGGAATTGTAGGAAAAGCAAATGGCAGATGGCGCAAGCCCGGTGTAGCGGCTGAGCAGGTGTCGCAAAATGCCCCGACCGATGATGAATCGAGCGCGATCGCCCGTCTGGCGAAACTTTGCGGCTCTGACCTGTTCGTCGGGCGAAAGGGTTTGCTCAAGCAATGGCAGGGATTCTGTACCGCTCTCAATATTCACCAACCACAGATGAACGTCCGCAGGATCAAGGGGTTTTAGCTCGGATAATGCCAGCCAAGTGGGGGCGATCGCTGCAATTTTGGGAACAGTAAAAGACATGAGTGACAGATTCGATCAGGATGGAAAATACTGTCGCAGATGTACGGACTTAAGAAGACATAACGGTACTCAAAATATCCCCCGTTTGACTCGTATCGTAACCGCCCAGCCTTTGCAACTGCGACAGAACTCGACGATGGCCCAGCGTACTCAAAAGCTGCTGCACGGGCGCTTCTTCGAGATAGGGTTGGAGCGTTACCAGATCATAGCGAGAGCGATGCAGCGGGATGAACTCTAGCCCAAACGCTGCGGCAACCGATGCAGTGCTAACGCCTGCGCTTGCCTGCCCAGTGGCGATCGCCCTGGCCACCTCCAGATGCCCCGCTGCCAGGGTGTCAAATCCCCGAACCGCTTGCGACGGAATGCCTGCCACCTGGAGCGATCGCTCTAACACCTGCCGACTGCCTGCCCCCGCTTCCCGATTCACAATCTTTACGTCCGGTCGGGTCAGATCTTCAATCGTTTTGAGTTGCAGCGGGTTTCCAGGCTGAATGAGTAACCCCTCTTCCCAACTGCCCAAATTAATCACCACAGCAGCGACACTTTGCAGGACAGCTTGCGTTTGCAGGGCAGTTTTCACAAACGGAACGTTGTGATCTCGCGTGGCCGCATCGTAGAGATGCATTCCCGCAAGATGCACCTCTCCGCAACAGAGCCGATCCAAGGCGCACATGCTGTTGTCCAGCGTCCAATGTACGCGCAGGTCGGGATGCCAGCGCTCGGCGGCCCGCGCCCACAGCGACAGTGCTGGCGTGCAGCCCGCGATGACAACTGTGCGGTGCAGCTTTTCCAGATCGTCGAGCAGGTGGACGCGCAGCATTTGGGTGGTCGAATCGTAGCGGCCTTCCCCGTCCGCAGGCACCATTTCTGTCCGAAAGGCGGCGTTCCCCTTTAGCGGGTGTGCAATCCACTGACCGCCCACTCGGGCCAGACTGAGTCGAGTGGCCTGATCCGTCGGAAAGTTTTGGGTCGGGAGCGCATCCAACTCCACCGCATCTTGCTCCAGCCAGAACAGGTCTTCAACTTGGCAACCCAGCGCCCTGGACAACCGCAGCGCGACGGTTGTGGATGGTGCGTATTGTCCTGCCTCTACGCCGCCGATGGTTTGGCGCGACACTCCGGCGATCGCCGCTAGGTCTTGCTGGCTCATGCCCAGCCGCAGCCGGACTTGCTTCAGATTATTGCAAAGGTCGTGTTCGGGTTTCACGGGATGGAGGGAACGCGGTTAATGGCTATCGGCATTTTGGCATGGAAGATGCAGGTGGGGCAGGCCGAGTTTTGGCAACTTATTCCAGCAGCAAAAGCCGGAGCGGATCTAGCGTGAGATGCCACGGTTGGGGACGATCTTTCAGGCGTTCCCATTCCTCTTTGAAGACCTCTGCCTGGAGATGATAGTCTTCGGCGTAGCGGGGTGCGTTGCCCAGCTTGAGGAATAGCGTCATGCGATGAGGCGTTTCGCTGGTCCAGGCCAGCCAGGCGGGAAAGGTATTGGGCGGGTGGGGCGGATGGGAAAAGCGGATATGGTGCGCCCGAATGCCGATGTGCGTGTGTTTTGAAGAGACGGGTTCATCCGTGTGAAGGGTGCAGTTCCAATCCGGAGCGCGTACCGTTTGCTGATTGATGGGCTGGATTCGGGTGTAATTTTTGCATCCGGTCAGTTGGGCAACGGGCATTGTTTTCGGATGATGAAACACGTCCTGTTTGTATCCATTGGCAATCACGGTTCCCGAAGAAAGCACAAGCAATCGCTGACACACGCGATAGGCCTCTTCCAGATTGTGGCTCACAAACAGAGTGATGCCGTTGTAATCTGCCAGGGTTTTGATGAGCTGCTTTTCTAGCTCGCTGCGGAGGTGAGTATCGAGGGCAGAAAAAGGTTCGTCGAGCAGAAGGATATCGGGATTGGGGGCCAGCGCTCTAGCAAGGGCAACTCGCTGCTGTTGTCCGCCGGAAAGCTGATGAGGATAGCGGTTGCCAAA
Source organism: Thermoleptolyngbya sp. C42_A2020_037 (assembly GCF_015272455.1). NCBI lineage: Bacteria > Bacillati > Cyanobacteriota > Cyanophyceae > Oculatellales > Oculatellaceae > Thermoleptolyngbya > Thermoleptolyngbya sp. C42_A2020_037. The sequence goes on along the minus strand of NZ_JACYLP010000024.1, from coordinate 16,810 downwards.
TCCGGCAAGCTGAACGCGCCCAAGCTGCGCTTCGACGGTTTGGACGAGTTCTCGCTTTTCTTGTTTTGACCCTTGGCGCTTATTCAGTCCGTAGGCGATGTTTTGGGCGACCGTGAGATGCGGAAACAGCGCATAGTTTTGAAACAGAAACCCCACGCGGCGATCGCGGCTGGGGAGGTTAATGCCTTTGCGCGAGTCGTAGAGAATGCGATTGTTCAGCACGATGGTGCCGCTGGTGGGGGTTTCAATGCCCGCGATGCAGCGGAGGGTCATGCTTTTGCCCGATCCTGACCCGCCCAAAATGCCGAGTGGCTCTCGTTCAGCGCTGAAGGCTACGTTCAGGGTGTAACTGGGGAGCCGCTTCTGAATATCTACCAATAGGCTCATCTGGGTTGACCTCTGGGTTGACCTCTGAGTCGATCTCTGAGTCGATCTCTGGGCGAATCGCGATTGGCGACTGCGAAGGAGACTGTTTGGACTCCAAATGGCGCACCCACCACAACAAAGCAAAGGCGATCGCCGTCATTATCAGCACCATTGCGTTTGCGAGTCCATAGCGCTGCATTTGCACGGCATCGTAGATTGCCAGGGGGAGAGTCTGGGTGCGTCCGGGAATGCTGCCTGCCACCATCAGCGTTGCGCCAAATTCTCCCAATCCCCGCGCCACGCTTAGCCCAAAGCCTGCCAAAATGCCGCGATGGGCAAGCGGTAGGGTAATCCGCCACAGCACTTCTGGCTCCGTTGAACCCAGCGTGCGGGCGGCGGCCTCTAGCTCTGGGCTGACGTTGGCGATCGCCGCACGGGTCGATTCCACCATCAGCGGCAGCGCGACGACCGCCGAGGCGATCGCCCCCGCCTGCCAAGAGAAGAGCAAATCAATTCTCAGCCATTCCCTAATCGGACTGCCGCGTCCCAAGGCCAGCAGCAAAAAATAGCCCACGACGCTGGGTGGCAGCACCAGCGGCAAATTCAGCAACGTAGACACAAAAATCTGTCCCCGGAACCGCACCCGCGCCAAAAAAATTCCCAGCCCCAGCCCAAACACCAGAATCAAAGCGCTGGCGACCAAGGTGACCCGGAGAGAGAGGATCGACGGCTGCCAAATCATAGGGCTAGCTCCTCTCCAGGCAGGACGAAACCGTATTTTCTCATGAGGGGCCGACCCTTCTCCCCATTGATAAATGTGGCAAACTGCTGAGCCAGTTCAGGATGCGGCGCGGTTTTGGGCACGGCTAGCATCTGCTCCAGCGGCTGGTGCAACTCAGCCGGAATCAGCGTCCATTTTCCGGGTTTGCCGACGCTAATCGACAGGGCAGCGATCGCCACTTCCACATTCCCCATTTCGGCATGTTGCTGGGTTTGCTTAATGTTTTCCCCAAAAACCAGCTTGGGCTGAATCGCATCCCAAACCCCAGCAGACTGCATCGCTTCGCGGGCGGCGACCCCGTAGGGCGCGTGGTCTGGATTGGCGATCGCAACCCGTTTCACCTCCGGCTTCGTCAAGTCTTGCAGGGTTTTCAGTTCCAGGGGGCTGTCGTCTCTCTGCCACAGCACAATTCGCCCCACGCCATACAGCGCCTTCGTTTCGGAGCGAATCAGCCCTTTCTCATCCAAATCTTCGATGAATTTCCGGTTGGCTGCGGCAAATAAATCCACGGGTGCGCCCCGCTCAATTTGCTGTGCCAATTGTCCGGTCGAACCCAGGTTAAACGTAACCCGATGTCCGGTTTCCGCCTCCCACTGCTTGCCAATTTCGGGAAACACGTAGTTCAGGTCGGCCGCTGCTGAAACCGTCAGCGTGACTGGCTCCTGTGCGACGGGTGGCGCTGACTCAGGAGCCACATTGGAAGCCACCTTGGAAGCCACATTGCAAGATCCCAACAATCCCACCAGTAGCCCGACCCACGCCCACCCCAAAAACCAATTCTGCCGTCTGACTCTTTTTCCGACCATTGGCTGACCCCTGTGCTAGTCGCAGTGATGCAAGCAAACTTGACAACATGCCAATATACTTGCTCAGCGGCCAGATCAGATTCTGTCTTCAAAACAGCAGATTTAGAAAAAATTCCATTTTGGCGGCTTCAGGGCGAGGTCAGAGCATCCATTCTGACGCAGTAGCCCCGGATGCTTGGGCTAAAGCGGTAGCCGCGTCAGTGGCACGAAGCTGGCAGCGGTCAGCCTGTTCGCCTGCACGCCCGACAGTTCCGCAATCACCTCATCCGAACCATTTAGCAAGATGCGGGCCCCCCGGCTCGACTGCTGAATCCGCAGTTCGCTGAAGGTCAACCCCTTCGCCAGCCCGATGACATCAGTGCCCACTTTGAAATCTCGGATGACATCAACGCCGCCATGCTTGGTGAGGACAAACGTATCGCGGCCCGCGCCCCCAATCATCAGATCGCTGCGTCCACCGCCCACCAGCAGGTCGTTGCCCTTTCCGCCCTTCAGGACATTCGTGGCGATCGCCCCCCAGATTTCCGTCTTCTCCTGGAATCCGCGCAGAAAATCAGTCGTTTCGCCCGCAATCAGCACATCGTTGCCCGCGCCCCCAATTAGCACGTCCGCCCCGCGCCCGCCGACCAACGTGTCATTGCCGCTGCCGCCCACAAGCCGATCGATGCCAGCGCCACCCAAGATATAGTCGTCGCCCCTCAGACCCTCAATCACGTCGTTGCCGTCCAAACCCTCGATGCGATCGCCCCGTCGTGTTCCACGAATCCGATCCGGCCGGGGCGACCCCTTCATCCAATTCAGCTTCTTCGGGCCCTGCGGCGGCAACCCACTGTCTGACCTGACCAGCAGATCAAATTCGTCAACCGCACTCACGCCCGAACGATCTGTGGCCCGCACAACGATGCGATAGTTACCTGCGTTTCCGCCCGCAGGGGTGCCGCTGAAGGCGCGCGTCACAGGGTCAAACGTCAGCCATGCAGGCAGCGGACGACCGTCGCTCAAACTCGCCGTATAGGTCAGCACATCGCCTGCGTCTATGTCCACAAACGTATCCGACTCCAGCATCAGGCCAAAGCCCTGTCCCGCCACCGCCGTCCGATTCCCAATCGGTTTTTGCAGCACTGGCGCATCGTTGATATTCAGCACCGTCAGCGTGAATGTGCCCGTACCCTGCGCCCCACTGGGATCAGTCGCCACAACCCGCAGTGTAATCGTGCCCACATCCCCATTCGCAGGCGTACCTGAAAATGTTCGAGTTGCTGCATTAAAGGTCAACCAAGCGGGCAGCGGCGCACCATTGGCCAGGGTTGCGGTATAGGTCAAAGAATCCCCGTCTGGATCAACAAAGGCGGTGAGCGGAAGCTGGGCCACAAACGGCAGCCTTTCGGTGGCACCGCGACGCGGCAGGGGCGCAGTCAACACGGGGGACTGGTTGGCCGCCACCAGCACAGAAATGGTGCCCGTTGCATTGAACACGTCGTCGGTGGCTTGAAAAACAAAACTGTCTGGCCCGCTATAGCCAGGATTGGGCGTGTAGGTGTAGGTTCCTGTTGCCGTGTTGGTAATCACCACAGACCCATAGCTGGGCGCAGTCACAATGCTAAAGCGGATGATATCCCCATCGGGATCGGTGGCCACAAGCCGCCCCGATCGTTCCGCATTGACGCGGGTATTGAGGCTGCCATTGGTCGCAACAGGGGCACTGTTGGGCGCAACCGTAATGCTGACCGTTGCGGGGGCAGAGTCATCCGTTCCATCATTTGCCTGAAAGGTAAAGCTGTCGCTGCCCGAAAATCCGGCGTTGGGGGTGTAGGTATATTCTCCCGTTAGTGCGTTAATGATCGTGACCGTGCCATTGGTCGGAGCCGAGACAATGCTGAAGCTCAGCGGATCGCCCTCTACGTCTGTCGCCGTTAAGAAACCTGTCTCGGTCTTGCCTGTTCGAGTGTTTAGCGTGGCTGCATTCGCAACGGGTGCATCGTTAACTGAAGTGATAGTAATCGTGACAGTGGCGGGATCAGACTCTTCATATCCATCGAACACGCGGAACGAGAAGCTGTCCGAGCCGTTGGCATTGGGGTTCGGCGTGTAGGTGAATGCGCCCGTGTTGGGATCAAACGCCGTGATGCTTCCCTGGCTGGGCCCAGTGGCGATCGCATAGATCAGCGGATCATTGTCGCCATCGGTGCCAGAGAGCGTCCCCAGCAAGGCTATATCTTCGTTGGTCACCAAACTGTCGCCATTGGCTACGGGGGCGTTATTGCCAAAGTTGACCACAATGCTCACGGTCGCCACATTGGAGAGCGCATTGGGTGCCCCGCTGCCATCATTTGCCTGGAAGGTAAAACTGTCAGTCCCGACGTGTCCCGCATTGGGCAGGTAAGTAAATGCCCCGGTAGCCGCGTTAAAGCTGGTTAGCGTTCCATTAGCAGGCCCAGTCACAACGCTATAGGTCAGCGTGTCGCCATCCACGTCGGCCGCTGCCAACGTTCCATTTTGAGGCTGATTCCTCGTCGTGGTCAGGCTGTCGTCGGTGGCGACGGGTGCGTCGTTTACAGGGGCGATCGCCACGGTCACCGTTGCTGGGCTGGAATACACCGTTCCGTCAAACACGCGATAGGTAAAGCTATCTGCACCGTTCTCATTTGGATTCGGCGTGTAGGTAAAGGCTCCCGTAGCCGCGTTCGTAATCGTGACCACGCCCTTGGTCGGAGCCGTCACAATCTCGTAGGTGAGCGCATCCCCATCTACATCTGCACCAAACAAAAAACCGGATGTGGCCACATCCTCATTCGTATTCACAGTCACGCCCGCAGCCGTCGGCGCATCGTTGATGGGCGTAATGGCGATCGCCACCGTTGCTGCGGTCGAGTAAACCGTTCCGTCAAACACGCGATAGGTGAAGCTATCTGCCCCATTCGCGTTTGTATTTGGCGTATAGGTAAAGGCTCCCGTGGCGGCGTTCGTAATTGTCACTACGCCCTTGGTCGGAGCCGTCACAATCTCGTAGGTGAGCGCGTCGCCATCCACGTCCGCGCCTAACAAAAAGCCGGATGTGACCACATCTTCATCGGTCGTAATGCTCAGGCTAGAAGCGGTAGGCGTATCGTTTACGGGGGCGATCGCCACGGTCACCGTTGCCGGGCTGGAATATACCGTTCCGTCAAACACGCGGTAGGTAAAGCTATCTGCACCGTTCTCATCTGGGTTCGGCGTATAGGTAAAGGCTCCCGTAGCCGCATTCGTAATCGTCACCACGCCCTTGGTCGGAGCCGTCACAATTTCGTAGGTCAGCGCATCCCCATCTACATCTGCACCCAACAAAAAGCCCGAAGTCGCCACATCCTCATTCGTATTCACAGTCGCGCCCGCAGCCGTCGGCGCATCGTTCACTGGATTAACCGTGATTGTCACTGTCGCGATACCAGAGTTATTCACTCCATCATTCACCTGGAAGGTAAACGTGTCGCCACCGTTAAAGTTTGCATTGGGCGTAAACGTGTAGGCTCCTGTTGCTGCATTCGTGATCGTGACGGTTCCATTAATAGGCTGAGTCACGATGCTGTAGGTTAGCGCTGCGCCTTCTGGATCGCTTCCAGACAGCATTCCTGAAAACGTCATGTCCTCATTCGTGGCTAGCGAGCCATTGTTGGCCACAGGTGGCAAATTCACCACCGCACTCGGCGAAAACGCCACCCCACGAAAAACCTTATTTGCCCCAGCCGTCGCTAGCACAGTTAACGTCGCGTTGATATCGGCGTTAAAAGCAGCCGTGTCTACGATCCGCACCAGCGAGTTATTGGCTCCAGTTCCCTGCGTGGCATACATTTCAACGGTGCTGCCCACGATTCGACCTGTTAGCCCAGTGAATTGACCCACGATCCGCTGGCGTAGCGTCCAGGTTGTGCCATCGAAGGAATACTTCCGAATGCCTCCGCCCAGCGCGTCTGGGCTTTGGTCAGCAATGTATAGCGTGTCAACCCCTGCAACCGTTGCATCCCGATCCAGCAGGATAAATTCAAAGGGTGAGTTGCCACTTAAAGTGCCAGGAACGGCTGTAATCGGGAAAGATCCGCTCTGGGGCAGTCCAGTGCCGACAGTATTCAAACCAACATGAGTAGGAGCAGTCGAGCTACCCGCAGTGGTATACAAACGCCCGTCAAAGATCCTGACACTCCGGACAGCGCCATCAGCCGTTGTCAGGCGTGTTCCCGTTGTGCCGCCGTAGGGCACATAGTGAATTCCGCCTGTACTACCACTGGAAACTCCGGCCACCCAGAAGCCGCTACCATCTTGTGAAGCCACGCTCCGAATGCTGTTTCCACTAAAGCTGTTGGTCAGGTAGGTTGAGGTGTCCACCGTCCCGTTAATATCAACCCGAGCAATCACTCGGTTGAATGTGGTGCTGGTGGAGCTAGCTATCGCCGCAGTGCCAACGCTTGCGTCATAGCCTGCCAAAACCAGGTATCGGCCGTCTGTTGAAAGACTCAATCCCCCTTCTGCCGTTGCACTGCCACTCAGAGTCAATCGTCGATTGCTGCCGTCAACCGTGGTTGGCATAGCGATGGATTGCAGCAGGCTGCCGCTCGTATTGTATACATCCAAAAAAACGGCAGTTGCTGCACTAGTCAGGGGGGCGCTGCCGTCGCCAACCCGCAGAACGACAATGCTGCCCGCCGGAATCGCAGGCAGGATTCCCCTATAAGCGTTGAGGGCATCCGCGTTGAAAGGATTGCCTGCTTCGATGTGGCCTGTGGTGTATTCCAGCGTCCAGTCGCCGCCAGAGGCAGCATGACCTGTGAGGTTTGTCGATGCGGCCAGGTCGGCCCCAGTGAGGGCGGCGAGCTGCTGCACAAAGGCGCTGCCCTCGCCATTGGCGATGTTGCAGCCATAGAGCAGGATATCGGCATCTTCCGTCAGCGCCGCAGACCAGGATTGCAGGGATGTGCTGTAGTGTGCCAGGGTGCTGCGATTTAGCACTGTTGAGCCGAGATGCAGGCTGCCTGCGCTGCCGTGAGAGACAATATGGACGCTGCTGATGTTGCTGCGCCCTGCTAGATAGTCGGTAATTTGCTGAATTCCATCTTGCCCAGGGTCGAGAATCTGAACGTCAATATCGGGATGAATGCCAGCAATTAGGGTTTGATAATCGGGTGTGGCCGCATCAACAAAAACAACGGTAGCGCAGCGGGTGGTAAAAGACATAGCTGGATTGAAGTAGATGGATAGATACACGAAACCAAGATGTGCGAAAATTGCGGCAGAAAAAACAAGGGCGATCGCCCCAAATAAACCCACTCAAATACTTTTGAAGCCTGAATCAATCAGACGCTTTGTGTCTGAATCAGCGATGAGCCTGTAAAATTAAGAACCCAAAAGGAATCCGCGAAAAGTAAGGCTTCATGAATCATTAGAAGCGCGTTAGACGTAACCTCAAACCATTTAATAGTCAAACTAATAGTCGAAGCCTAAAGTTCGTTTTTGGAACTGTCTGGCGTTTTGTCCCTAAATTCACTGCCTTAATGCATAATGTCTCTAACGATGGCTTCGCCGGATTATATGGGTCTTGAGCTTGGGTTTCAAACTGGAGTGAACTCGTTCACAGAGCAGCCTGAAATTGCCAAATTGCCTTTGTAAACAAAGTATTCCCCATGTTGCGAAACATTGAACGACTCAAGCCACAAATTTTCAGTAAATTTACGTCCGAAGTCCAGAGGCTCATTGAACGCTAAAAATAGCAAAACTTTTAAGACTAAAGGCGCTTCTTGTTGGCTCGGATTCCGAAATATTGCGGAATTTCTAAACAGTTTAAGCGGCAAATCCGTAAAGTTTCGGAGTCATTTTTGCTGCCACTTTCTCGGCAAATTGCCCTTGACAGACTTCCAGGCTCGTTGCCTACACGGAGATCTGAGTAGAATCTGGGAATTTTGAACTTCGGCTGACAAATGCCTGCAATATTTTGATTTGTGCGCTAGTCGGGGCGGCGATCGCCTGCACCTGCTGAACGTAGCGCAGCGCTTCCCACACATCGAGCTGATGATAGCGACACAAATAGGCGGCACACACCAGGGGCGATCGCTCGACCCCCCGCCGACAGTGGACATAGACCGGGCGCTGGCGGCGGAGGTGCTGATGCAGCAGTTCTGTTGCCACCTCAAAGTGTTGAACCTGAAGCGGAACCAAGTAGGATTGATTTGGCAGAATATATCGCTGACAGTGGAATTTTTCTGCAATCGCTTGCGGCAGTGGCCCCTCTGCTTCGGCACAGAGCGACAGCACTACCTCTACGTTGGCAGCGGCAAGGATGCTAGCGTAGTCTGGTTTTGGGAGCGCACCAAGGGCCAGACGGTTGGGCAAAATCCAGCAGATCTGGGTTTGGCGGATGAGCGTGGTGGAGGATTGGATAGAACGGTAGGGCGATCGCCCTGGTTTTAGGACTAGCCCCTGTCGCGATCGCAGTGTTTTCAAAATGCCCTCGCCCATCGTGGATTCCCCTATATCAGCGCCGATTCTACTTCAACCTTTTCAACCTTCAAGGCTACTGGCTCTATATCAGGAACCACTTTCTGCCCCCACTCAAACTCACATGGTTCACGTCTCTCATTTTTTAACCGCCTATCTCTTGCTTTCGGCGATCGCCTTTACCGTTTATCTATCCATTTTTCTAAAAGACCCCTCAACCCCTAAAACAGATCACTTATCCTGGCTAGTGCTGATCGTTGCTACGTTGCTCTCGCCCATTTCGCTGCCCATCTCGCTGCTGAAGTGGCTAAAATCGCTCGGCCGCCCAGCCGAGTAGGCTCTTCAAAACCTGAAAGAAAGCTTATAAAAATACTGTCAAAAAAAAATGGTCTAAAGTGTATATGGGCTTCGCAGTCCAAAATAATCCTTGGCAGTTCAAGCCAGTCCAGAGTTCGTCATGATTGGCTCATTTCTACCCTTTACACAGCCATGTCTACGCTAAAGTCCCCTTTGTCCAAAAACACCTCCTCAGGAATGGCTCACGCTTCTCCTATCGCTTTCACCAACACAAACCTGCCTGCGGTCACGAACCCATCCTTGCATCGCACTATTGCTCGTGCCTCAATGCCAGATGCCCTAAGCCCCCAGTCCACTCGACCAGCCACCAGAAATGTTCGCTTGGTTGGGGCATTTCGCGGCAGTGCGCCACTCAGAATTCTCAGCATTCAAGGGGTTGGCTCTGCCACTCGGCTGCGCCAGTCTCAGATTGGCGGTATTTGGGAATTTTTTAGCAATCGACTATTTCGCTTTACGCCCAGAGGAATTGGCACTATCGTCCGCGATGACCTCTTTCCTGTAGTTGGCACTTATCGACTATCCCGCAACTCTATTCGCGTTTCTGGACAACGCAGCAGCAGTATTGGACTGGGGGGTGGTGCAGCCGTCTTTATCGATGGCATCTTTGCACGCGCACAAAATGGTCAAGTTTTTGCCCGCATTATCCAATCCACCACAGCTTCCTCAGCCTTTGTGGGCATCGGCGGCCCAATTAGCGGCGGTTCCAGAAATACCTACGACTTTACAATCCGCATGGCCAGAATCGTAGGTAACCTGCTGCGCTAAAAAAAATCCTGGATAAGAGCGTTTCTTACTCTTACCCAGGATTCAAACCTGCATCAAATGCTTTAATCGATGAAACGTCAGCCTCTATGCAGCGGGCTGCGTCTTAGAAGCTTTGCTGCGCTTTTTCTTGGCACCCCTGGCCCAGCGAGTAAGGTGCCAGATATAGATAAACAAGAAGCCAGCAATCAAGGCGCTCAAGTTCCACTTAGCAGAGCTTTCCATCAGGCGGTTGCGGCGGCTTGCCTTTTCAATTTCCACCTGCTCCTGCATCCGCTCCTTAAACTGAGACAACTGGCTCAGCATTTGCTCCTTGGGCGCTCTGGCTGCATCTCCCTCCAGCGTTACGCCCTGGCTCTCCAAAAAGCCCTTGATTTGCTCCGCGCTGGCATCATTGATTTGCTTCTCGAAAGCAGCTACCTGCTCAAGCTGCTGGCTAAATTGGTTACTGATCAAATCCATGCTCTGGCTATTCAGCCGTAGCGTATTCGTCACGCCCAGCGGAACCAGCAGCAGCAGGAAAATACCAAACAGCATTGATACCCAGGAAAGGAACTTGAGAACAGGCCGTTCCCACTTACTGCGAAACTGCATTTCCCCAAAAAAGATTAGCGCCGCCGCCAAAAGTGGAACAGGAACTCGCTCTACGATTGCACCCATTGTTTCAAACTCCCAAATGGGATTAGTGAATCGGGGTGGGAACAGAATCGTGAACAGGTCAAGCGTCGTCAGAACCAACAGTCCATACCCGGCCCAACGCAGCAGCACTGGGGAAAAGGGCTTGCTTGCGGGGGAGGGAGTGGGAGATTCGGGTTGGGCTTGAGTCATGGGATATCCTCCGAGTATGTCAATAACCGAGTGAAATGGGGTGAAAAAAAGGGAGCCAAGGAGCGTCTCGCAGACTTCAGGAAACGGGAAACTTAGGGAGTCGGAAACTGGGGTTGCCACCACGCCTGCCAGTCTGTCCAGGCGGCTTTGAGCTGCGGATAGACCTGATCTGCCGGGGTGTTTTGGAGTGGAGCAGACATCACCGTCCACAGACAGCGCCCATCTCGCAGCGTCTCTCGACCCAGCAGGACGGGCAGGGCCCGCTCTGGGCGCAAGTCGAGGGCGTAGCGATTTTGCATAAACTGCGCCTCGGTGACGGTGCTGGAGCCGCGAGGATTGATGCAACTGGTGAGATGGGCGTGGGTTTCATCGGCGTAGATGCTGTAGAATCCGCCTGATTCGTCTTGCTGAATGGTTGTGGGAAACGCAACCGTTGGGGTGGATTTGCCATACTTCAGCAATAAATTGCGGACGCTGGGGTCGGTGTTGACCAGGTATCGGATTTCTACTGTGAGAGCGCGATCGCCCTTCGTATAGTCGTATCGCTTGCCCGACACCATTTCTGCCTGCGCCTTTTCGGGAATCGGCAGCGCTGTTGCCGACTGAGCCTGCCAGCCAGGAAGGGGCACCTGCTCCGGGAAGTCAAATTCGGCCTTCGTCTGCTCAGCGGTCGGGGGAAACAGGAGCAAGCGCCCCAGTACCAGCACCACGCCCCCCAAGGTCAATGCCAGCAGCGACAGGCGAGTATATTTCGCAACTAAGTTTTCGGCTGAGTTTGCAGATAGGTTTGCAGTCATGAACGTGCTATCACGAAAGGAACTATGGCTCTTGCCACTCAAGCGGCTCGTCCTGCGGATGATCCAGAAACAGTTCGTCCTCCGTTGAATCGTCACCGACCTCCGCTAAGGCCGTCCAGCATTCAGCAGCCTCCTGCCAGCGCAGCAGCAGCCAGCACACGCCGCCAAAAATCAGCACAGCAATCATGGAAAAGATGAGCGACCCGGTGCCTTCATGCCAGTATTCAAACGCCTCTGGCTGAGAAGATGCGACCAGATAGGCCATCAAAGACACCCGCACCCCGTTGACCCCAAAAGCGATCAACACCGCCAGCGCAACTGCCAGTCCGCGACGCAGCCAGTTCAAAGGGAACATCACCACAAACAAACCCGCTAGCGACAGCAGGTAAGTAATGCCCTCAATGCCAGAACAGCCAGGATAGACCTCGACTGACCCGGTGGGCAGGTGAATATTGACTCCATCGCGAACTACTTCAAACCCGCCATACCAGAGCAGAGCGGTCGAAAATTTCGCCGTCCACAGCGTCGGGTCAAACAGCGGCGGAATAAACACCTTGGGCGCACCCAGACAAAACAGCAGCAACAGTTCTTGTCGATACTGCCCCAATCCGCGAAAACCAGAGGATAGGAGGGCTAATCCTAAACCAGCCGTGAGCGGAGCTAGCAGCAAAAACGCCTCGCCCGGAGTTGCCAAACTCCGCAACAGCACGAACACAATCAGCATGGCTCCAAGCACGCTTGCGAGAATGCTGCTATCAAAGCGCAGTGTATGCTGGCGATCGCCCAACAGCGAGGCCAGCGCCGCAAAAAACAGAATACTGCTGCCCAGCAAATCGACGTTATCAGCCCGCCAAACCAGCGTCAGGTGAATTGCAGCCAGCCCAGCGGCGATCGCCACCAGCCAGAACCGAAACTCGGTGACTGATCTGAAGTTCAAAGACGAAAACGTTTTCATACAAACTGTTAGAGGAGGTTCAAATCTGGTTTGCGAGGGTTCGCATTCAAACTTTGAACCGTACAATGCTAGTGTGCCCAGGTGCGATCGCTTCCTAACAGACGCAATATTTTGCGGCAATGAGCGCAATCCATAGGCGGAAAAATCTCATTCGATGTGCCTAAATTTCCCTATCGGGCGATCGCAAAAGTGATGATAACGAGTACACAAACCGAACAGACTGGTGAAAAATACGGTCACTAAGGGGGCGATGATTTCGCAGATTGGATTTGCGCCTTAGTTTCAAAAGATCAGCCCTTCCTGCAACCTGAAAGTCCATCAAAAGAAGACTTTTGGCCCTTTTTACTGGCTAATGGACTACTCGCTGTGTAGGTGATTTTTTCAGGCAAAGTATTTAACTCATTAAAACCACACAAAACCCATACAACATCAAGACAAAAGCGCCGCAGCCCGCCCCCTTAGAGGGCGGAAACTCGTACGTAATCTCCCTCTGTTTACCCGGCTTTTGCGGATGTTATTACCGAATGTAGATGGTCATTGACTCTGCGAACAAACCGCCTGGTTTGGATTTCGGATGACTATCGAGCAAAAGACCTCAGGAATGGAGCGTGCTGGATGGACAGCGTTAAGATTCTGAACGTGCAAATTGATAACCTGTCAACACAGGAACTACTGGAAAAGCTAACCAGCGGCGTTGTTTATACTCCCAATGTGGATCACTTGGTCAAACTGCAAAGAGATTCGTCCTTCTTCAAGGTCTACAATGACGCAGACTACCGGGTTTGCGACAGCAAGATCTTAATGTACGTGTCTCGCTTCCTGGGGTCGCCCATCCGCGAAAAAATTTCGGGGTCTGACCTGTTCCCTGCTTTTTACGAGTATCACAAGGACAACCCAGACATTCGTATTTTCCTGCTGGGGGCCAAAGAGGGCGTTGCAGCAGCGGCCCAGAAGCGCATCAATGCAAAAGTCGGGCGGGAAATCGTCGTGGCGACCCATTCGCCGTCCTTCGGGTTTGAAAAGGACGAAGCCGAGTGCGATCGCATCCTGGAAATGATTCGAGAGTCGGGCGCGACCGTCTTGGCTGTGGGGTTGGGCGCACCGAAGCAGGAGTTGTTCATTCACAAGTACAAAGACCAACTGCCCAATGTCAAAATCTTCCTGGCCATTGGCGCAACGATCGACTTTGAGGCAGGAAACGTCAAGCGATCGCCCAAGTGGATCAGTGAGGCAGGGCTGGAATGGCTCTATCGCCTCACGGCCGAACCCAAGCGGCTGTGGCGGCGCTACCTGGTCGAAGATCCGCTGTTTTTCTGGCTGGTGCTGCTGCAAAAGCTGAATGTTTACACCAACCCGCTCCGGAATAGCTCCAGCGACCTCGACCGCATTGACTACGGCACGCCCCGCGAGGCTCTGGCGGCTGAATAGGTTCCAGGTTTATAGAATTGCTGAATCCAGCGAAAACGAGGAGAGGGAGTGCGGGAGCTAAGCTGCGGCATTCCCTTTTTGTGCGTTTGCACTTTGTGCCTCTGCTGCGCTCTGCGCTGTACTGACTTTTGCCCCTATTTCACCGGGTGCTGCCCGTAAAAAGGCAGCGCGGCCGACCAGTGGGGGCGATCGCCCCGTTGCCAGTCTGCATAGGCCAGGGCAAGCAGGTCTGCGGCGGTGTGAGCGCGATCGCCATTTGCGTCGATGGGCTGCCAGGGAAAGGTCCAGGAGTCGAGGAGCGATCGCCAGTCCGTTTCCGTCAGCACGGCATCAGGATACACGGGGACAAGCTGGTGGGTCTGCGGCTGGGTGCGATAAATTGCGCCAAACACTTCGCCGCGCTGGGCGGATAGCTGCACTGCCAGGTCGATTGTAGAATCTGTAGAATCATCAGGCATCTGGGCAGCGGCGGCATGGGCGACGGCCGCCAGCGAGGAAATGGCAAACAGCGGAATCTCCAACTGCTGCGCCAGCGTTCGTGCCGTCACCATGCCAATGCGCGTCCCCGTGAAGCCACCCGGCCCCCGCGCCACCGCCAGAAAGTCCAGATCTGCCCAGGTCTGCGGCGGCAAAAACGCCATCAGGCAGTCGTGCAGATGCGTAGACAGGGCCCGCCCCAACTCCCAGGTCTGCTGGCGCTGCACGTCGGCAAAGTTACTGAGTGCCAGACCCAGATTCGGACTGCTGGTGTGGAGGGCGAGGGCGATGGGCATGGGGTTTACAGACCAGCTAACTTTAGCTACCAGGGTTGACGACAGTGCCCATAAACAGGATGCTACCTGTCTGATTATCCTGGATGGCGTAGAAGAAGGGGCGATCGACCACCATCTGGAAGGGCGGATCGATGGGAGCGGAGGTGACCCCGATGCTGATGCCCGTGCTGCCTGCGGCTTCGGTGCCCTGCTCGTTGACCTCGATGAAGGTCTTATGCTGCACACGGTTGATGAAGGCCTGCGCGTCGATCATGGCGGAGAAGTCGGCCTGATCTGGGTCGAAGGCGATCGCCATGCCCAGCGACTTGAGCGCGTCGTTCAGCCCCACGCTAAATTCCGTGTTGAACCGGGGCAGCTTGACCATGCCCTCGCGGCGGCGAAACTGGGTATTCCAGGTCTGCCAGTTTTCGGCGGTGAGGGTTTGCAGGAACGCCTCCAGGCTGGTGGACTGCTTGGGCAAAAACACGACCATGCTAAAGCGGCGGTTGCCGTAGGGCAGGTTCACCGCTTGGAACTGGTCGGTTTCGGCATAGACAAACTGCCCTGACTGCGACATCAGCGGATGATTGAGGCGATCGCCATTGGGCAGATAGAAGGGCTGCGTCTGCGTCATTGACGGGTTGAAGGGCACACTCCAGGTGCCTTTGAAATAGATGGCGTTGACCAAAAACAGCACATCCTCTGGATTGAGCCGATCAACGATGGTGGGAATTTTGCCTTCAGTGCTGCGGCTAACCCAGTCGTTGATCACGCTGGGCGCATTGGGTTGGGAAAAGTCCAGGCTGGAGACTTCGGCATTATAGAACTCACGGTTCTTTGCCAAAAAGTCGGGCTGAAAATCAATCCCCTCCCGGCTCCAGAGGGAGTTGGCGATCGCCAGCTTGACTTTTGGATCAGCACTTTCCAGCAGCGCCTCCAGTGCCGTATTGCCCTGGTTCACGTCGTCCAGGCTCAGCCCCTCAAGCTGGAGCGCTTCGGCGATCGCCCGCTGGGTGTCGCCGCTGGCCCCGTTGTAAACCATCGACAGGGCGATCGCCACGCTCGACGGCGAAATCAGCACATTTTCACCCGGCGACTGGGCCGCCACTTCCGAAAACAGCTTGAAGCCAAAGCGGGTATTCGCCGCCACCAAACGCGCATCCACGGGTTGCTCCGTCACATCAGGGTTTTGGGAAATGGGGGATTCGGGCACCGACGGGATGGACGGCACGGGCGACGAATCGCCAGCGCGAGACTGATTCGCAGCACAACTCAGCAACCCAACAACGAGCAGGCTGCCCGCCAGCGCGGTGCCAATGGTCAACAGTGAGCGACGCATGTCTTGATTCTCCTTCAAATCAGCGGATGGGAATACTCCGCTGCAAAAACTTTCCACTTCTTTAGAATGGCAGCCGCCCCCTCGAAGTTTCCGCTGGTTTCGGTTTTTGCTACGCAATGTTGGGTCGCAGTTGACTAGGCGCGGGCGCAGTAGGCAGCAGCTTGGGCAAAAAAAACTGGCTTGCGAAAACAGCGATTCGCAGCCAGCCCAGTATCCCAAACTTTGCGTGGTGATGGACGTATGGATAGATGTGTTGCCTAACCCGGTCTTTCCTCAGCGACTGCTGCGAACCAGCACTTCATAGCCACAGTCCAATTCCAGATCGGCAATTTTCTGCATTTGCTGGGGCGACATGACCGGGCCGCTGTGCCCATCCACCGATTCCCAAAAACAAAATAGATCTGTCCGTGCGCCCATCTTCTGTAGCTCTTTCAATGCCTGAGAGCAGGGCGCAAGCTGCTGCAAAATCCAGTCGATGTGATGGCGAGCATCGTTGGAATCGACCGCATCTTTGGACGACAGAAACCAACCGTTGAGCGAAGCAATATGGGCTGGCTTGCCCGGATGTCGCAGTTTGCCCTGCCACTGGCACAGCGTCGGCTCGATGCCCAAACGTTCGGTGACTTCGGTAGGGTCTAGATCGCCAGGATAAATCCGTAAAATTGCGTAGGTTCGCTTACAGGGGGTAGGGGGAGCAGCGTACATGGAGGAGGCTCAGAATTATCAAGGATAGGCTGAAGATTAAACGGCATCGTAGATGTCCCTGAAGAGCGCCAGAGAACCGTTGCGAAAAAACGCAGGGGCTATATCTTTAATATTCTGCTAGATCTCTCCGTATTATTGCGGGGAAAGGGGCGATTGCCATCAAATCGCAACAAAATAATTAAGAATTCGTAAAGGGAGCGATCGCCCTTCCCGCCTGCGCTCACCCATTTGCCCTGATGCCTGCCCATAGCGAAGTTCCCAGCGCGATCGCGCTAGGGGTTCAGAAAAATGGAAAAGTGAAGAACGAAAAACGAATGCAGAAGGTCTACAACCCGGAGCGCACTGGGGGTTGTGCCAGGGGTTCAGAAAAATGGAAAGTGAAGAACGAAAAACGAATGCAGAAGGTCTACAACCCGAAGCGCACTGGGGGTTGTGCCAGGGGTTCAGAAAAATGGAAAAGTGAAGAACGAAA
>NZ_JACYLP010000042.1:0-56797 GCF_015272455.1 Thermoleptolyngbya sp. C42_A2020_037 | reverse complement strand
CGTTCTTCCCTCTTCGTTCTTCCCTCTTCGTTCTTCCCTCTTCGTTCTTCCCTCTGCTAGCCAGACGACTTCATTCCATCCCCCAATCCTGCTTTAATCTAGCTATTCTCTAGATCTAAGACCGCAAGTTTATCCGAAAATAGGATCACTGCACCCTGCTTTAGCGGTCACCGCTGCTGGATTGTCCGGATTGGATTAAGCAAGCCCTGCATGAGCATTTCTGAATCCGTGCTGGATGCGCTATTGAAGCGATCGCCCCACTTGCGCCCCCAGCTTTATTTCAAATCGTCGCTCACTGCCCTCTCTCACGCGATGGAGGATCAGGTTCTGGCATCCTCCGGCCAACCGCTCATCATTGCCAGCTTCCAGCGCGAACGGTTCTATCGACAGGAATCTCACCGCTACCTCCGCATCGCCGCGCTCACACCCCAGGTCTACGTCCTGGCTGCGCCCGAAACGGACTTCATGAACCGTTCAGAAGAATATGAAACCGTCGCCTTTGACCCCTCTGACCAATTGAGCCAGGAATGGCATCTGGTGGTGATTGGGCAGCAGTATTCCGCTTGTCTGGTCTGTCGCGAGCGCACCAGCCTGCCCAGCGCCGCCGACGCCGCAGAAACGACGATGGATCAAACCCGCCGCTTTGAAGGCGTGTGGACGTTTGACCGCCAGGTGAGCTATCACGCCGCCGAAATTTTGCTGGATCGCATCCTGACCTATCGCCCAGAACTGGCGGAAAAAATCGCCGCCGCCAAGGCCGAAATTCTGCTGCCACAGCCCACCAAGCTGGAAGTAGACCCCGACCCCTTTGCCCAGCGCCTGGTGACTCATTTGCAGGCAGGGCAATACAAGCTGCTCAAGGCCTACCGCTCCATCGCCACGCAGGAGCGCAAAGAGCGCCTGGTGAACTCCATCACCACAGCCATGCGCCAGTCTCTCAACACCGACGACATCTTCCGCGTGGCGGTGCAGGAGTTGGGCAAAGCGATGCAGGTCTGTCGCTGCATTATTTACCGCTGCAAAGACACCGACACTAGCGCCAAAATCACCTACGAATATCGCCGCGATAAGCGCATTGCCTCCCTGGTGGATCAGGACTGGCCGCTGCGAGACAATCCCTTGTTTCAAGCCGTGGCCCAGCAGCAGACCTCAGTGGCGATTCGCGAAGTAATCCCTGCGGGAATCGCCAACACCAGTACCGACCCGCCGTTTGACCTGTCGCCGCTGAAGCCAATTTTGAAGCGAGCATCCATCCGCTCCTGGCTGATGGTGCCCGTGGTGAACCAGGGACGACTGCTGGGCATGGTGGAGCTACACCACTGCCAGAAGGAGCCACACCCCTGGACAGACGAAGAGCGATCGCTCGTAGAATCCGTCGCCTCGCAGTTGGGTGTTGCCATCATCCAGGCAGAGTCTTACGCCAACCTGGAAGACCTGAACGAGCAGCTCGAAGCGCTGGAGCGCACCCGCAGCAACCTGATCGCCATCACCGGACACGAACTCCGCACGCCGCTGTCCACCATCCAGGTCTGTTTAGAAAGCCTGGCCAGCGAACCCGACATGCCCACGGAACTGCGCCAGGTCATGCTCAGCACGGCCCTGTCCGATGCAGAGCGAATGCGGAAGCTGGTGCAAGATTTTCTCACGCTGTCGCGGCTAGAGAGCGGTCGCGTCGAGTGGCACTTAGAACCGCTAGCACTGCAAGAATGCGTCGATCTGGCCCTCAGCAGCCTGCGAACCCGCCAAGCCGACGAACCATTGCCCAAAATCCAAACCAACGTGCCGGGGGAACTGCCGCTGGTCAGGGCTGATGGGGAATGGCTGGTGGAAGTGCTAGCCAAACTGCTGGACAACGCCTGCAAATTTACCGAATCCACCGGAGAAGTGGTGATTGAAGCGCACCAAAACGGCGGCAAGATGCTGGAAGTGACGATCGCCGATACGGGGCGCGGCATCGAGCCAAACCGCCTAGAGGTCGTGTTTGACCGCTTCTATCAAGAAGAAGGGGCCCTGCGGCGGACGGCGGGCGGCACGGGGCTGGGGCTGGCCATTTGTCGGCAAATCATCCTGGCGCTGGGCGGACAAATCTGGGCGGAGTCGGGTGGGCGAGATAAAGGCAGTCAGTTTCACTTTACGCTGCCGCTGGCGCAAGAAGTGACCAGCACCTCTGCTAGGGCAAAGGGCGATCGCTCCTGAGGCTTGAAAACTTTGCGGCGGCGGCTGTGCCGAATGCCATCAGCAAACCCGCCAGATAAAACACCAGCCGGGTAGCGACTTTGAGCGGGTGGCCGCTCTTGTTGCAGGGCGGATTTCCCAAAACGTGGCAGTCAAACAGCTTGGCAAAAAAACGGAGGCACTGGGCCGCCGTTAGGTTTTTCAGCCCCAGCCAGAAATGATTGTGATAGAAGCTGATCTGATAGCGGGGCGATCGCGTCGAGAGGTCATGACAGCCGCCCGTTTCCTCGCCCAGATGCACCAGCCACGCTGCCGGGTCGTACCAGATCATCAGCCCCGTCGCCCGCAGCCGCAGGCACACATCCGATTCCTCTCGCACCGCGCTACCCCGAAACCGCTCGTCGAACCAGAGCTGGTGCTGGGTAAAGAGCGATCGCCGAAAGGACATATTGCAGCCCCGCGCCGACAGCACCCGCTGCGGCTGCACCGTATGCACCAGATCCAGGTGATACCAGGCGATCGCCGGATCGTTTGCTTGCGGCGGCAGTTGCTCGATTAAAAGATCCGGGTCGTCCGCCAGCTTCAGCCGATCCAGCACCCGGCCAGCGATCGCCCCAATTTCTGGCTTTTGATAATGCCGTGCGTGCCTTGCCAAAAAATCTGGCGGCATCTGCACGTCGTCGTCCACAAACACCACGATGTCGCCCTTAGCCTGCTGAATTCCGACATTCCGCGCCCTGGGCAGGCTGGCCCAGTCCACCCGCAGCCAGGTCATTTTGCCTGCTGCGCTGAGTTCTGCCAGCATTGCCTCGGTTTCGGGTTCATGCGCCGCCGTCTGATCCACCACGATGATTTCGTAGGCGGGGTACTCTTGCCGCAGCGCATCCCGCAGTGTGGCCCGCAGCACCGCCTCGCGCCGATAGGTGGGAATGATCAGGGAAACGAAAGGAAGCATCTGGAGAGAGGCGCATCAGCCTCCATCCTGTCGCATTTTGCGAATCTTCGGCTATCCTTCGGGTATATGAGCGTTGGAAATTCAAGGGTTTCGCAGAATGCAGGTGTGGGTGGCAGGCGTGGTGCTGTTTTTTGTAATGGCAGAGCTATATCCCTGGGTCGGGGGTCTGAACTTACCGCTGCCGCTGATGGTGGTGGCCGGGCTGGGGCTGGCGATCGCCTCCAATTTGCCTGCGCTGAAGGGGGGAGGGCGATCGCCCCGCCTTGCGCCGAAGCCTGCACCAAAGTCCGCGCCAAAAACCGCCTCCACGGAAGCCGCTCAACCCGCCAACCCAGCCTCTACGTCGCCCGCAAACCCAATGCCACAGCGCCCGCCTACCCAGCTTCCCAACGTCCACCCCGCGCCACCCGCACCCCCGCCGCGCCCGATTTCCTTCACCATCCGCAAACCGGGTAATTCGTAGTGGTAACTGATGTCAATTTTGGATTTTAGATTGGCGATTTTGGATGACCAGCCTAACCCTTTGCCAGGCTTCCAGCGATTATCCGTAGCGCTGTTTGAGAGAACAGAAAGCAGCCAAAATTCTGGAATCTGGCCCAGCCTTACTGTAGTCTTCCCCATTCCTCTCCCTGTGGACCCCTCTCCTCACCCAAGCTCTCCAGGAGGCTGCTGTGCTGTTTCAAAAACTTCGTCAGCTCAACATTGATTTGCTGAGCGTGGGCAAGGGCACCATTTCTCTGCTGCGGAATGCGGAAAATACAGACTCGGTGTATGACATTGAAGACGGTCTGCGATCGACCAAAGCAATGGCGCTGGCGGTGGAATATGTCAAGCGCGACGAGGCGATCGCCCGCCTGTTTGCAGAACGCTACATCGCGCCGCCCCCCGATTTGGATGCCCTGCTAAAGCTGCCGCCCGACTCCCTCGGCTACATCTACGCCGCCACCCTGACCGCCGCTGGGTTCGACCCCAACTTTTATCGCAAAGTCGAAGTCACCGACGACATCACCTACATGCTGCTGCGGCTGCGGCAGACGCACGACATCTGGCACTTGGTGACGGGCTTTGAAACCAGCGTCTTTGGTGAACTGGGGCTAAAGGCCTTTGAACTAGCGCAGACCCGTCGCCCCATGTCAATCGTGCTAATTTGCGGTGGGCTGTTGAAGACCCTCACCGATGCGCCAGAGTCCCTCGATGGCATCCTCAACGACCTGTCGAAGGGCTACCGCATGGGCATCACCGCCAAGCCATTTTTGGCGCAAAAGTGGGAGGAACATTGGGAGCGTCCGTTGGCTGAATGGCGGCAAGAACTGGGCATCGCATAGGCGCTGGGTCAACCCGAAACCGTGACTATCGCAGCGCATAGTCGGGCTGATACTCTACCAGTTCCACCTCGTTGCCGTCGGGATCGCTGACGTAGAGCCGCAGTCGCGTTTCGGGCGAAGTGTAGGTGTAGTATTCAATGCCGTGCTTTTCCAGGTGCAATCGCATCGCTTCGGCATC
Source organism: Thermoleptolyngbya sp. C42_A2020_037 (assembly GCF_015272455.1). Lineage (NCBI taxonomy): Bacteria > Bacillati > Cyanobacteriota > Cyanophyceae > Oculatellales > Oculatellaceae > Thermoleptolyngbya > Thermoleptolyngbya sp. C42_A2020_037. The sequence continues at coordinate 52,164 of NZ_JACYLP010000042.1, read as the reverse complement.
TTCGATCACAAAGCCGACGTGGTTGAACCCGGCGCTGGCATAGGCGCGATGAGCCGCCGCAGGCTCGTGGGCATTGTTCAGCGACATGTAAAACTGCTCATTGCCCAGGTGAATCCAGCGATCGCCCTCGTAACTGCCCTCCGCCCGCACGTACCAATCGGGAAACAGCGTTTGATAAAACCGCTGGCTCGCTTCCAAGTCCTGGCAAGATAGATTGACGTGTTCCATCCGTTTGAAGTTCATGACTGCCTCCAGCCATTGGTGTAAGGAGTGTAGTGCGAGGCGCTTTGTGGGGATGGGCGATGAACCGAATCTGACGCTCTGGAATCTGACGCTCTGGAATCTGACGCTCTGGAAGGGGGCGATCGCCAAAACCAAAAAGCCCTCACTTCTTAATCATACTCGTAATGAGTACGGATAGACCCTCCCCGGATGGGTACTTACTCGATAGGCGCTCCTGGATGGGGACTCAAAGGTCAACTAATCCCATAAAGGGCATCAGGCTCTGGACTCACGGTCTGACAAGCCATATTACGAAATTACGAGCTACCCATTACGGACTACTCGACGGCCAAAAACTGCCGATTCTCCTCGCGGATTTGGGCAGCGGCATCGTCGTAGAGGAAGGGCAGGTAGGCGTAGCGGAGTCCCTGCGTAACGGGCGTAGCCTCATGCAGCAGCGAGCAAGAGAAGACGACCGCGCCGCCCGCAGGGGCTTCATAGGTTCGCCTGCCAAATTCGGGAAAACGCAGCTTGCCGCCTTCGTATTTGCCCGTGTTGAGGTTGAGCGACACCGCAAAACGGCGGTGGGCCGTACCTTTGGTGGTGTTGTCGCGATGAGGCTTGAAAAAGCCGCCGGAGTGGCTATCGTAGCAGGCGACGATGTGGCGCTCGATGCGCGTGGCCCGAAACTGGAAGGCTTTGGCGATTTCGGGGACGAGGCGATCGTGAATCCGATACATCGCCGCATTCCGCAGGGGTTCGTCCAAAATTTCCTGGTCTTTTCGCCGCTTGAAGCTGTGGTCGAGTGCAGCAACGGTGCGCCCGCCCACCTCCCGCATAAAGCCCGACTCTTCGCCGCCGTGCTGATTGTAGTAGTCGATTAAGGCTTCGCACAAATCTGGCTCGAACACCCGCGGCACCACCAGCACGGGCGCTTGCACGGCGGCGGGTTCGGCAGGGTTGAGCGGCGGCAATTGTTCGAGGATTTTCACCAGCAGGGCGACGTGTTGTTCGGGCTGGTCGCCAAAGGGCAGCACCCCCAGCACCCGCAGCCGCTCATCCAGGATATACGTGCAGGGCGTGTAGCTCTGGGTGGCTTCGTCCAAAACGCCGTATTGGCGGCTTACCAACTGGTCAAAGTCCCAAAAGAAGCGAATGCCGGGAATGGCTTCCTGCACTCTGGCTTGCGCCTGATCTTCCGGGTCGATGCTGACTCCAAAAAAGCAGCAGTGGGTATCGTCGAACAGCGCCCGATGTTGGAACAGCAGCATCAGCACTTGCTGACTGACGGGGACGCTGGTGGAGGCGAAAAAGCACAGCACCACGTAGCGGCCGGCTACCGAGTCGAAATGATAGCGAGGGTTGCTGGGGGAAGGGGCGGTGAACCAGGGAGCCGGTTCGCCCACCGTGAGCAGTGACCTGGCCATGGCAACGCGTTTATTTTTCCATGCAAAGAACCTTACGTCGATTTTAGGTTTTGGATTGGGGATAGGTCGTCCAAAATCCAAAATCCCTAATCCAAAATCAAGATGACGCGGACGGCAAACGCTCAAACCCCAACTCTGTCCCTGTGCCTGCGTGAACCTGGGCGAGCTTTTCGTATTTTTTGGCGTGGTCGATCAGGTCGGCCACCTCTTCGTCGCTGAGGGAGCGCACCACTTTTGCGGGAATGCCCACCACGAGCGATCGCCCTGGCACGTCTTTCGTCACCACCGCGCCTGCACCCACGATGCTGCCCGCCCCCACGCGCACCCCATCCAGCACGATCGCCCCGATGCCGATCAAACAGCCCCGCTCGATATGGGCACTGTGGATGACAGCCCGATGCCCCACCGTCACGTAGTCTTCCAGCACCGTTGGCTGCCCTGGATCGCCATGCAAAATTGCACCGTCTTGAATATTAGTGCAGCGCCCGATCTCAATCCGTTCCACATCGCCGCGCACCACCGCGCCATACCAAACGCTTGTGCCCTCTGCCAGCAACACCTGGCCGACCACCGTGGCCCCCGGCGCAACAAACGCCGCCCCGGAAAGATCTGGGGCTGGCCAACCGCTGGTGCGATTTTGCTGTGAATTTTCCGTGAAACCCGTAGACAAGCTGTAAACTCCAGTCAAATTTCTTAAGATTGCCAGGATTCGCGCCCTTGCTTCCAGCGAATACCCGTAGAATTGTTTCTAGCTTTTAACTGAGAAAAGCCTAAGAAAAACCCAAAGTTATAATAGAGCCTTGCTGATGCTAGATGGAGACTACGCGGGTCGCGATTTCATGATGAACCCAGCCCTACAGTACCCAATCTTCGGCCCGGAGATTCAGTGTCCCCACTGTCGTCAGACAATTCCGGCATTGACCCTGACCGACACCTATCTATGCCAGCGCCACGGAGCTTTTGAAGCGAATCCCAAAACGGGCGAACTGATCCACCTCCAGTCTGGCCGACACTGGCGGCAGTGGGATAACGAGTGGTATCGCCAGCATACGCATCCCGACGGCATCCGATTTGAAATCCATGAAGCGCTCGATCGCCTCTACACCCAGGGCTATCGTGCGACCCGCGTAATCATTGCTCGTCGCTACCAGGATTTGATTAGCACCTACCTCGACCGCAGTGCCCCGTGGCGCGGACAGGCAGACGCTAGCACTCGCCCCCGCCTCTACGGGCTGCCCGTAGAGTTCAGCCCTGATCCAAAGGAAGAGCCGTGCTGGGATGTGATTAATTTTGACCTGGAGAAAGAGCCGGGTGCGCCCGTGCGGTATCCCTACTTTCGGCTGTTTGAATAGCCTGCGCCAGCCATGCACCACGCTTCGATTCGCACTGCCGATATCTTTCGGGCGATCGCCTTTTACGAGCGGCTGGGCTTTGCGGTATGTGAGCGGTTTACAGCGGGCATCACGCTGGGCTGCTGGATGGAGGGACTGGGCGGACGAATCGAGCTATTGCAAGTGCCCCAGCCTAAGGCCGCAGCAGATGCCTTTGAGGATGAGCATTACACGGGCTACTATCACCTGTCGTTTGACCTGACGGAAGCGGTCGAGAGTTTGCCGGATTGGTTGGAACAGTTGCAGCGGGACTTTGCCCAGGCTGCTGCCGCAGGCGAGGGCGATGCGCTGAAGGTGCTGCTAGAACCGACGCAGCAGATGATTGGCGATCGCATCTACGAAGTCGCATTTATCGCTGACTCAGACGGGTTGCCGCTAGAGTTTATCCGGGTGCTGGGGGAACGGGTAGGCGCGTAGTCGCTACCCAAGTCCACCTGGGGGCACTCGTTGGATGAAAGGCGCAGATAGCGGCGGCACTCGTCGGGGCTGAGTTGGCGAAACGTGCGATCGCGAGCCAGCTTCAGCAGCACGTCCCAGGTTGCCGCCCATAGATACAGGCGGCCGTTGCTGGCTAGCGTGGCGACGTAGTTGCCATCGGGCGTAAAGAACACCCGCTGAATGGTGACGGGCGACTCGGTGGCGGGCCGCAGTTGAGCCTGCTCTGCCCCTGTGTGGGGATTCCACAGGCGAGCCGTGCCGTCACTGCCTGCGGTGACGAGCGATCGCCCGTCGGGGCTGAACTGGGCATCTAGCACTGGACCTTGGTGGCCGCTCAGCACCATGCGCGGATCGCCCGTGGTGGCATCGGAAATTCGCACCGTGCCATCGCGAGTGGTGGTGACAAGGCTCAACCCGTCGGGGCTAAAGCTGGCGCTGGTGAGCGGGGCCGTGTGGCTGAGGATGCCCTGTCGCCGCCCGGTTTGGGCATCCCATACAATCGCGGTGCGGTCTGCCCCGGCGGTAACAATTCGCGTGCTGTCTGGGCTAAAGCGGGCCGTGGCGATTGCCCCCTGATGCCCCTCTAGTGCTGCCACCATCTCGCCCGACTCGACTCGCCACAGGCGCACACGGTCGTCGTTGCCCAGTCCCAACAGCAGTTGGTTATTCGGACTCAGCGCCAGGTGTTGAATCGTAACGGGAGCCGAGGATGAATTATCAGATGAGACCGTAGAACCCAGTGAAAGCTGGTGCAGCCGTGTGGCGGCGGCTGAGCCGGGTAGCGGTTGCTTATCAGCCGACTGAACCCGACGAATTTCAACCTGCCCTTCGCGAGTGGCGATCGCCATCAGTTCCCCATCTGCACTCAGCGCAAAACTGGTCAGCCCCGATGTGCCCCCTGCATCTGCCACCCGCGTAGCCAGCGCTGGGTTTTGCTGAAACCGGGACAGAATCTGCTGGGTGATGCTCGGCTGCTCTTGCGTCTCTTCGGCAACGGTTCCAGAAGGAGCGGGCTGAGATGCAGTTGCGTCAGCGCTGGAGGTTGGGTTCGCAGCAGGGCGATCGGGCGGCATCCAGGTTTTGATCTGCTGCCAAAGCGCTTTCGGATTGAGCCGATGCAGGTGGATCGCGTCGGGCATTTCCTGAGCCACAGTTTCAACGTAGGGAGTCATCGAGCGATCGGCGTAAAACGCCCAGTTTTGCAAGATGCCCTCAGCGGTGACCAGTGCCAGACCAAGTGTTCCAGGCAGGGGAGCCGTCGAGTCGAGCAGGCTGTCTGCGGATTCCGCCATCAGCGCATCGGCAGCGTCCTCCGCCCGTTTTGCGGCCAGGGTGAACTTGGGGGGTTGGCGCAAGCTCTGGGGAGCCGTATCACGCCGAATCGACAGCAGCGCCCCATTTGCCGGAAGCCCGATCTGTCGTCCGCTGCCCCGTTCGTCGCCAGAAGAGGCGGTTTTACTTTGCAACGCTGGCGCGATTCGCGAAGCGATCCCTGCGGGAATCGCCAGCTGCACCCCGCCATCGGGCAGAAACGCCAGCCAGGACACAGCACCTTCTGGAATAGCGATGCTGGGGAGTTCCCCGCCTGCCTCAGCCGACCACAGGTAGACATCACCTGCGTCATCTCCGGTTGCTAGGTGGGTTCCCCCAGGGTTAAATTGCAGGCGGGTTACAGGGCCGCTAGGATTTTGCAGTAGCGCCACAAGCTGCCCCGTGTGCGGGTTCCAAAGCTGCGTGGTGGCCCCGCTGACGGCGGCCAACAGATTTCCTCGCGGACTAAAGGCGATCGCCCGCACGATGGGCTGCGGAGTCTTCCCCTGCCCCACCGAGAGATCTTGCTGCACCTGGCCAGTCCGCAAGTCCCACACTCGGATGGGCTGCCCAGGCGACACCGCTGCCAGCAGGGTTTCATCGGGGCTGAACTGAAGCTGGCTGAGGGCGGGCGGCCGCTGAGCAGTCTGGGCAAACCCTGTGAGCGTCATTTCCAGCGTGCCCGTTTGGGGGTTCCACAGACGGGCAATGCCATCGGCTGCCGCCGTTGCAATCCACCGGCCGCTGGGGCTATAGGTGGCGTGCAAGACACCGCCCGTGTAGGGCAGAGCCACGTGCTGCTGGAGGTCGATGCTGCCTGTGAGCGTCAGGGTGGCCGGGGCTGGGGGCGTGGGTTGCGCTATGTCACCTGCTGCGGCAGCCGCTTCTGCTTCTGGGAACCCAGGCTGAGCAGGCATAATTTTCCAGATCTGCACCATGCCCGACTGTCCTGCAATCAGCAGGGATGGCTCCTGGGGGCTAAACTGGAGCGTCTGGATCGGCCAATCCTGTGTGAGTTGTGCCACCTGCTGGCCAGTTGCAACGTGCCAGAGGGAAAGGGTGCGATTCCCGTTGGGATCGCTTCGCGCACCGCCCACGGTGGCCAGCCAGTCGCCATCAGGACTAAAGCGAAGCTGAGTCGCAGGCTGGGCCATCGGCAGGGTTTGCGCCAGGGTTCCCGTGTCCACGTCCCAGAGGTAAAGCTGCATAGAGGATTTGGCAATCGCCGCTAGTGTCTTTCCATCTGGGCTAAAGGCTATTTCAAGAATCTCTGCCTGAGCGTCGCCCGGCCAGGTCAACACCCGCAGCGGCTCGGCTGTGGTATTGGCATAGATGACCTGATCGGGGCTGGCCCACAGGCGAATGCTGCCGTCGGCACTGGCTGTGGCGAGATAGCGGCGATCGGGACTGTAGACCAACTGGCGAATTGCGCCGCGATGCCCTGGCAGCCAGATTTGCAGCCGCAAGTCTTGGAGCGCAGCCCGCAGGCTCGATTCGGCTTCGTAGGTTGCGCCCTGGGCCGCTGCCAGTCGGCTGACCACGAGGGCCGCCATCGCGTCTTGGTCTGGCTCTTGCAACATCGACTGGGCGATCGCCGCCCGCGCCCGCGAGGTGGCCACCATCGTCTGGTAATCTTTCTCGGCCTGCGTTTTCACGGTGGTGCGATATTGCCCCAACGACAGCGCCACCGCCAGCGCCACGGCAGACGGCACAGACACCTTTACCCACAGGGCCTTGCGACGAACTCGACGGTTTTCGGCATCGCTGACGCTGAGAAATTCCCGGGCCAGGGTCGAAAGCTCCTGGGGATAGGTCTTTTGGAAGCTGATGGCATCCTGGAGGCGATCGCTCCCTAGCAAATACTCGTACCGGGTGGGTTTGCCCAGCTTTGCCCACTCTAGTGCCGCCTGCTCAATCCGCCGCTGGCGACGCAGCATCTCGCGGCTCTCATCCAGCCAGCCCCGCAGCAGGCTCCAGTTGCGAATCAGCGCCTCATGCACGACATCTAGCAATTCTGCCGATGGACGGTTCCGCGCTGCATCTTCCCCCCGATCGCCCTCGCCGCCCCGACTGGTGACCACGAGCTTGCTGGCGACTAGCTTTTCCAGCGTGCGCTCGATCAGCGGTCTGGGAAACGCGGGGCTAACTAACTCATCCTTGGCAGCCCGACGGCGCGTGTCTTCGGTGCCTTCGCCCAGCCGAGTCAGCGTCAGGAAAATGCGCCGCGCCGCCGCCTGCTCATCCGGCTCCAGGCAGTTGTAAATGTCAGTCGCCCGCTTTTGCAGCGTGCCGCGCACACCGCCCAGTTCTGTGTAGGCATTGAGGGTCAGCTTGGAGGGTGCGCCCTGGGGCGATCGCTCGCGTTGTTCCCACAGTTCCCGCAGCGTATATTGCAGCAGCGGCAATTCCCCCGGTGCCCCAATCACATCCAGCAGTATGGTGTAGACGAGATTGGGTTCGCAGATCAGCCCGGCCCGCTTGGCAGGGCGCACAATCGTATTTTTAATCTGCTCATAGCTCATGGGCAGCACCTTGAGAATCTGCCGCTTGATCTGAGCCGCCAGCCCCGCATATTGCAGGCACTTGCCAAAAAAATCCGCCCGCAGCACGACGACTATACTGAAGCAGTCTTCGGACTGGGCCAGAGCGCTGGTCAAACACTGGAAAAACTGCTGCCGCAGGGTCTCCGCCTGAGAGCCACAGCAGAGCGTAAATACCTCCTCAAACTGGTCGATAATCAGCACTAGGCGCGGACGGGCGGCCCCAGAGGGAAGCGTGGAGACTGGGCTGGAAGTCGGACTGTTGGGCAAGCTAGCCCGAACCAATCGCGCCAAACCCGTGCCGCCGCTTTGCAAAAAGGTCTCTGCCCGCTGGATTTGCTCTGCCCGCTCGATCTCTGGTGCATTTGGATCGACAAAAGCGCTGGCCAGGCTCCGCAGGGGGTTTTCGCCCGGCGTAATCAGCTTGAGCCGCCAGCGATCGCTGCCTGCGAGCCGCTGCCCTCGGCGCAGTTCATGCATCAGCCCGGCCCGCACCAGCGACGACTTGCCGCTGCCCGACGCACCCAGCACCGTGACAAAAGGACTCGTGCGGAGTCGTTCGACCAGTTGATGGGTCAGTTCTTCGCGCCCAAAGAAGAAGTCGGCGTGTTCTTCCTCGAAGCACTCCAACCCGCGAAAGGGGCAGATCTCCGGCTTTTCCGGGGTTTTGGGGAGAAGGGGGGAAGTAGCCGTGCCGCAGCGCGTCAGAATAATTTCGCTGCCAGAGTTTTCAAACAAGGGCTGCTGGAGTTCGTGCTTGAGGCGATCGCTCACCCAGGCCGTCAGGTAATGCGCCGTCACAGTGCCCGTGCTGGCGTGGCGCGGATCTAGCCCTTCCAGCAGCGCTTGGGTCAAAACGCTGTAGTCGCTATGGAGCGATTCGTAGGCGGCTTCATATTCCCGCGAGGCCGCAATGAACAGGCGATCGGTGCCGGCCCGTGCGCCGGGGTCTGCCTCCAACATGTTGAGCAATTCGCCGCTGTGGCAGCAGTCCAAAATCACAATTCGCTGCCGCACCGGGCTTTCTTGCAACAGCCGCCGCAGCCAGTAGAGCGACAGTCCGTAAAATCCCGCATCGGGGTGGGCATCGCTGACCGCGAGGTAACCTTCGTGAATCCCCGCTTCTTTTTGGATGCCATGTCCAGAGAAGTAAAACAGCGCAGTCTGGGGAATATTGCTGCCTTTGGGCTTGAATAAATTGACCAGCGCAGTTTCTAAATCTCGTAAGAAAACGGGAGTAGATTGACCGATTTTGGGTTGCCCCGCCTGCACAACCTCTGGCAACCGCTGCACTCGAAATTCGCCGTAGGTTTGCAACATTTGGGCGATCGCTTCTGCATCTCTAGCGGGGGCTTTGAGCGGCTGCAAGAACTGATAAGCATTAACTCCAACAACGAGTGCATCCCGAGACATGACCCAACTCCTCACACACAACAAACAAGGCTAGCTGTAGTAACTTCGACGGTGAATTTGACGATTGATGCTGCTATCCATAGACATGGAAAATAAGATGACAAGAAATAGGTGAAGACAGATGAAAGGAGAATTCTGGCGCTGTCAACCCATAGGTGATTCCAGACTTTGACTGATTTGAAACTGCTTGAGCCAATCAGGATAATTGAGGTTGAAAAATCAAGAAAACGCTCGAAAAGCATGACAGATTAGCAGTCATCGTGCCGCACGATCTCTGCATCTGGATATTCTCGGTTTCTAAAGTAATCTAGAAGGTAGTTATAAACTTGCGTAGCCCAGTTGCGATCGCAACCCCCACAGAGATTCCTTGTAGGATGAGGCGCGTTTGCCCAGGATAGACAAGGGTTGCATGATTACCCGCATACCTCACTCGCTTTAGAAGCGATATCAAAAGGCCAATCTAAGACAGTCAGTCAACACAGACGCTCAATAGAGTCGGATAACCTTGTCAAACGTCAAACTCTTCTCAAACTTAAGTCAATTCAGGAGGCCGAATTCAAATCATCAGAAACGATTTCACAACTCAGCTTCTTCGAGGCGGTCTTTGGAAACTACGAGGAACCCCTGATCCTCGAACAGCTTGAGTAGCTTTTGGGCACAGAAGCCTGCTTTTTCAAAGCTTGCTTGCCAAAATACCCCAAAGCTTTTAGGTTTTGCTGTTTATTGTTTCTTTATTTTTCCCTACCCGTATTTGTTTTTTTGTTTCATTGGTCAACACTGCGCTACTCTCAAGAACAAGATCAACTAGAATTGAAAAAACCTGAATCAGCTTTACTAATCCAACTATAATCAAAACCAAGTTTTAATAAAAAGAGGGCAAAACCCCTCATTTGAAAGCACTTCAACCCTTTATTAGTCGATATTAATTAGGTCTTTAAGGCGCAAAAAACATTACGTCAATCCGCCAAGACGCTGAAGGTTTTAGAACAATTTAGTTGATTACTATCGATCGTAAGATTAGTCTTGATGCGTTTATGTATTATCCCGGAGTTTCTCTCTTGAAACCTGGTGCGATGGCGATCGCCCTGCGTATTTTCTCTGAATTTACTTGCGTGGTATCCGTGAAATATGGCGAAATGAGTCAAGCTTGAATCTTCACAAAAGATTTGCACAACGCCTACACCACGCCTGATGGATCGTTTTGCTCCGCCATTTGCCCGAAGTTCGACTCAAATCGGCACGGATCTCAACTCTTATTAACCTCCACACAGCCATCCCAGACCTGCCATGTAAAATGAGGGAGTCGAGCTAAGGGGATCGGACTGCCGATCCGTTGTGCCTATCGAAACGATTTTTGGCAACTTGCAGGGACTCAAGCCCAGCCAGATCAAGCAGTTGCAGCGGCTCTATCACCAGCGACTTCCGGGCGATCGCCTGACGACCCCCGAATTTGCCCAGCGCCTCGCTGCCGTCAGCACTGAGATTGGTCAGCCCGTTTGCGCCTATATTAATCGTCGGGGACAGGTGATTCGCGTCGGAGTGGGCACTCTGCGACAAACTCAAATTCCGCCACAAGAGCTCCCGCGATATGGTGCAGAGCGTCTCAGCGGCATCCGCTGCGTGGCCACCAAGTTCAAACCCGAACCGCCCAGCAGCGCGGCCCTTACCGCAATGGCGCTGCAACGATTAGATGCACTGGTGCTGCTGGTGATGACGGGCGAAGGCTTTGAGCGACGCGGCGGCGGCGCAACGGGCTATATCCGCGAAGCCTATCTGGCCCACCTGATTCCCCATCCGGAGGCCAACTGGACCGTTTCGCCGCCTCTCAGCCTCGATCGGGTCAGCCAGCAAGACTTTCTGGAGCTAACCGAAGGGCTAGAGTCAGAATTTCGCCGCGAGTTTGTGGCGCAGCAGGTCGAAGTCGATCACGATCGCGCGTTGCTGGTGGGCGTAATGACCGACAACCTTTCGGCTCAGCAGTTTCAGGCTGGGCTGGAGGAACTGGCGCGGCTGGTAGAAACGGCAGGCGGCGACGTGGTGCAGGTTCTCTCGCAAAAGCGGGCCCACCCCCATCCCCAAACCGTTGTAGGGGAAGGAAAAGTCCAGGAAATTGCCCTAGCCGCCCAGACCGTTGGCGCAAACCTGATCGTGTTTGACCGGGACTTGTCGCCTGCCCAAGTGCGAAATCTGGAGGCGCAAATCGGCGTGCGGGTGGTCGATCGCACGGAAGTGATCCTCGATATCTTTGCCCAACGCGCCCAGACGGGGGCTGGCAAGCTCCAGGTGGAACTGGCGCAGTTGGAATACACCATGCCCCGGCTAACCGGACGAGGGCGCGACATGTCTCGACTAGGCGGCGGCATCGGCACGCGAGGCCCGGGGGAAACCAAGCTAGAAACCGAGCGACGCGCGATTCAGCGGCGGATTGCCCGGCTGCAACAGGAAGTCAACCAGCTCCAGGCCCATCGGGCCCGGCTGCGACAGCGCCGCCAGCATCGGGACGTGCCTTCGGTGGCGGTGGTGGGCTATACCAACGCGGGCAAATCTACCCTGCTGAATGCGCTAACCAATGCGGAGGTCTATACTGCCGACCAGCTCTTTGCCACGCTCGACCCCACGAGCCGTCGCCTGGTGGTGACGGATGCCGAAACTCAGGAACCTGTGGAACTGGTGCTGACAGATACGGTGGGCTTTATCCACGACCTGCCGCCGTCGCTGGTGGATGCCTTTCGGGCGACGCTAGAAGAGGTGACCGAAGCAGACGCGCTGCTGCACTTGGTGGATTTGTCGCATCCGGCCTGGCAAAGCCAAATCCGCTCGGTGATGAAGATTTTGAGCGAAATGCCGATTACGCCAGGGCCGGCGCTGCTGGTGTTTAACAAGATTGACCAAGTGGATGGCGAGACGCTGGCGCTGGCTCAGTCGGAGTTTCCGCAGGCGTTGTTTATCTCGGCGGGCGATCGCCTCGGTTTGGGCACCCTCCGACAGCGCTTGCTGCAACTGGTTCATTACGCCGTGTCGATGAACGCAGAAATGGGCGAACTTCCCGCATCGGATTCCCCCGCTCAGCAGTCTCGCCGCTCCTACGACTTCCCCTAGCGATAGGCTGAGATTGGAAGAATCAAGCCCGGATGACTCCTGATCCAGGCTTGATTCTTTCCGTAAAAATCGATAAATTCACTAAAACTTCATAAAAAAAATTAAACTTGCCTGGTGCTTTCCCAGTAGACATAGGTAAGTATCAGATGGCACTTCGCGTTAGGGGTTTAGTCATGGGTTCAACCAATCGACCGACGATCTTGGTGACGGGGGGTGCGGGGTATATCGGCTCCCATGCGGTGCTATCGCTCCAGCAAGCGGGATACGAGGTTCTGGTTCTGGATAATCTGGTGTATGGGCATCGGGAACTGGTCGAAGACGTTCTGAAAGCGGAACTGATTGTCGGAGAGATTGGCGATCGCCCTTTGCTCGACCAAATCTTTGCCAGCCGCACCATCGACGCAGTGATGCACTTTGCCGCCTATGCCTATGTGGGCGAATCGGTCAAAGAACCCGCGAAATATTACCGCAACAACGTAGTCGGCACGCTGACGCTGCTAGAAGCAATGCACGCCGCCGGGATCAACAAGCTGGTGTTTTCTTCCACCTGCGCCACCTACGGCATTCCCAACGTCGTGCCCATCCCTGAAGACTATCCCCAAAACCCCATCAATCCCTACGGCGCGACCAAGCTGATGATTGAGCGAGTGCTGAAGGACTTTGGCGCAGCCTACGGTCTGCAATCGGTAATTTTTCGCTATTTCAACGCAGCGGGGGCTGACCCAGACGGACGGCTTGGCGAAGACCACAACCCCGAAACCCACCTGATTCCCCTGGTGCTGCAAACGGCACTGGGGCTGCGCGATGCCATTCAGGTGTTCGGCACGGACTATCCCACCCCCGACGGCACCTGCATCCGCGACTATATCCACGTGACGGATCTGGCGTCGGCCCATGTGCTGGGGCTGGAATACCTGCTCAACGGCGGCAGCAGCAATATTTTTAACCTGGGGAATGGCAGTGGCTTCTCGGTGAACGAGGTCATTGAGGCGGCTCGTCGGATTACGGGCCGGGACATCCCGGTGAAGGCGTGCGATCGCCGCCCTGGAGACCCCCCCGCGCTCATCGGCAGCGCCGACCGGGCCCGGGACGTTCTGGGCTGGCAGCCGCAGTATAGCCGCATTGACGACATTATTTCCCACGCTTGGGCCTGGCACCTGAAGCGGCATGGAAGCACTCTGGTTGCCTCATAGCCAGGGTTCCAGATTATAGGCAGGACTTACGCACTTGCGGTAAGCTCCTTGGGGTTTGGACAACTTCTCGCGGGCACAGCCCGCGAGAAGTTGTCCAACTGCGTAAGTCCTAATAGGGTTCATCAGGTTTCCAGAAGCAGGGCCCAACGTCTTTGAAGCCAGATTGCGATAAATCTACTCGTCAACCCGGTATTCTAAGCAGCAAGGGGCAACTGACCGTTTGAGTGATGCCTCTCGGAGTGATACTACTCGTGGCGATCGCCCTCCGAGTGACAAGCCTTTTGTAAGGCTAGCAAGGTATGCAGGCGGCGGCGAAGCCCTTGTCTTCTCCGGACAGCGCCTACCCTACCCTGCAAAAAAATGTTACGTCCGGGGCGATCGCCAGCAGCTTGTTAGACAAATCGGTGTGGGAACCTGTGAAGTATTTTTTTCTATCGGACGGTTGGACGGTGGGGCGCGTGTGGGAATTTGGCGGGCTTTGGGATGAGCGGGCCTGGCGGCGACCGCCCCACATCCAGCGGATGCAGCTTTCTATCGTGGAGCGGGGCGAACGTCTCTGGCTGCACCAAGTTGAAGAGTCGGTGCTAATGGTAGAAGTCTGTCCATCGCCTACGATCCAAGCAGACGGATCGAGTGCATCGATTGGGCAAGTGGTGCTAAAGCGGCTGATCACAGCAGAGCAGGTGCTAGAACTGTTGTGTGGAGCCGATCTGGAGGCAAAATCCTAGTCTCCACTGGACTGCGGTCAACTGCGGTCAACGGTCAACTTTACGGGTTCAGCCATGACGCTTCCGTCCATCGATTCCCACGATTCCCAGTCCAGATCCCAATCTTGGCTGCTGTTGCTGCTATTCACCAGTTTGATCGGCGGTCTGAGTTTGCTATCTGCGCTGGTGGGGCAGAGCGCTCAGGCTCAAACCCCAGACCTGTCGCAGACGCTAGAAGCGGCAACCCGCCAGGATGAGGCCGATCGCCTGCTGCGAGAGGGCGTGCAGGCCTATAGCGCCAGTCAGTTTGCCGTTGCGCTAGACAGATGGCAGGCGGCCCTGGCGATCTATCAGGAGTTGGGCGATCGCCCCGGCCGCACGGTTGCGCTAACCAACATTGGCGAAGCCCACCGCAGCTTGGGGCAATATGTCGAAGCCATCGCTGCCTTTACCCAGGCGCTCCCCATTGCCCAGGAAACGGGCGATCGCCGTCGGCAAGGGCTGATTTTGGGCAATTTGGGCGTGACCTATTATTCCACGGGCGACTATACCCTGGCCCTAGAAAATTTGCAGCAGGCGCAAGCTATTGCTCAGGACTTGGGCGATCGCGAGGGCATCGCCACAGCGCTGCTAAATCAGGCGGTCGTCTATCGGGCGCTGGGCCAGCCAGAGGAGGCCGATCGCCGCGTGCAGCAAGCTCGGACGGCTGGCGGCGAGGGAGAGGTGGCTTCGCAGCCCACTGGGGACACGATGACTCAACTGGAACGAGAACTGCGAATTGCCCAGGAACAGGGCGATCGCCAAGGCGAGGCTGCGATTCAGGGCGCTATTGGCGTGCTGTGGCTCAACCAGCGCCAGTATGACCGGGCGATCGCCGCCATGCAAAGCCAGTTGGACATTGCCCGCGAGATTGGCGATCGCTCCCTCGAAGCCACTGCCCTCAACAACCTGGGACTGGTGCATGTCGAGCTTCAGCAATATCCCCAGGCGATGGACATGCTGCAAGACTCGCTGCTGGTGAAGCAGGAAATTGGCGATCGCGAGGGTGAAGCCCGCACCCTGGCAAATCTGGGGCGGCTGTTTCTGGAGCAAGACCAGCCCGCAATGGCGATCGTGTTCTTGAAGCAGGCGGTGAACCTGTGGGAAGCGCTGCGGGCCGGGCTGCAACAGACCAACCCCGACATTCAACAAACCTACACCGACCGGGTATCCAGCACCTATCGCCTGCTCGCAGATTTGCTGCTGCGCCAGGATCGGGTGCTGGAAGCGCAGCAGGTCTTAGATTTGCTCAAGGTGCAGGAACTGGACGACTATCTGCGCGACGTGCGCGGCAACGAGCAGACGGGGCGCGGCATTGCCCTCTCTGAGGAAGAGCGAAACATGCTCAACCTCTATGATCGGGCGATCGCCCAGGGGCGAGAACTGGCCAGACTGCGGGCGATCGCCCCCGACCGCCGCACCCCCGCCCAGCAGCAGCGCCTCGCCGTGCTGGTCGCCGCTGAGCAAAATTTGGCCCGCACCTTCGACGATTTCCTCAATCGTCCAGAGGTGATCGCCGCCCTAGATCAGCTTAGCCGCACCACGCGCCGCCAAAACATTGACCCGGTGCAGTTCACCGCGCTGCAAAACAATCTGCGAAACCTAAATCAAAACGCCGTCTTGCTCTATCCGCTGGTGCTAGACGATCGGCTAGAGCTAATTTTGGTTACGCCCTTTTCGCCGCCCATCCGCCGCACGGTGAACGTCCCGCGCAGCCAGCTCAATCAGGCAATTTTGGAACTGCGGCAATCCCTGACCGACATTCGGGTCAACCCCAGACCCAGCGCTGAGCGCCTTTACAATTGGCTAGTGCGGCCGCTCGAAGCAGACCTGGCCCAAGCCAACACCCAGACGATTGTCTATGCCCCAGACGGGCAACTGCGCTACATTCCGCTGGCGGCGCTGCACGACGGCACGCAATGGCTAGCCCAGCGCTATCGGGTTAACTACATCACTGCCGCCTCCCTCACAGAGTTTGATCGACGGCCCCAGCGCGACTTGCGGGTGTTGGCAGGGGCGTTTGTGCAGGGTGAAGTCAGTGTGCGAGTGGGGATGCGAGAACTGCGGTTTCCGGGGCTGCCGTTTGCAGGCATCGAGGTAGAGAATATTGCAGCCCAGATCCCCAACACGCAAAAGCTGATTGATGCCCAGTTCAGCCCCCAGGCAACCATACCCCGCATGAATGACTATACGGTGGTTCACCTGGCGACCCACGCGCAGTTTGTGGCGGGTTCGCCGGAGGAAACCTTTATTGTGTTTGGAAATGGCGATCGCGTCACGCTACAAGATGCGTCGCGCTGGTCGTTGCCCAATGTGGAACTGATCGTGCTGAGCGCCTGCCAGACCGCCGTCAGCGGCGAGAGCAATGGCGAAGAAATTCTGGGATTTGGCTTCCAGATGCAGCGCACCGGGGCCAGAGCGGCGATCGCCTCGCTGTGGCGGGTCAACGACGAAGGCACCGAAGCGCTAATGACCCAGTTTTACCGACTGCTGAATCAGAAAACAATCTCCAAAGCAGAAGCCCTCCAGCAGGCCCAGATCAGTCTCATTCAAGACAACCAGCCGCCGTTTTTCTGGGCCCCGTTTATCCTGATCGGCAATGGACTTTGAAGCGAGATTTTGATATCTGATAAAAGATTTGTTTGATAAAAGATTTGTCCCTAATGAGATAGGATTCCGGTGAAGGGAACCCATAATGGCAAAAGTCATTGCAGTCACCGACGCGGTTAAAAGCTTATCTGAAATGGAAGCCCGGTTTGGATTACGCCGGGTTGAGGATGAGCAATTTTTTACCGAATGGCAGCAAGAGTTGCCGGAGTTGAATGATGCTGAACGGGCAAAGCTGCAAGTTTTGCGTCAACGATTGCTTTATCATCGGGCTGAAGGGGATTTGCTGGAAGGCTTGGTGATGCTGCTAGTGGCTTCGCCTCTTCTGGAGCAAACCGGATTCTATGATCCGCCCTTTCGGATGCAGGCAGAAGCAGGCGTGGAAGTGACGGTTATAGATGGCGAAGAGATTTTGCGGGGGCGCATTGATGTTTTGATTATGCAGCGGCAGTTTTGGGCGCTGGTGTTGGAATCGAAGAAAACGACAATCTCAACGCGATCGGCATTGCCTCAGGCATTAGCCTACATGATGGCAACCCCTGAGTCAGACCAGCCCCAGTACGGAATGTTGACCAATGGGGATGATGTGCTGTTTATCAAGCTAGTGCTGCGACCAGAAAAACAGTACAGTTTGTCGTGGGTATTTTCGCTCTATACGCTCACTCAAGAGTGGCAAGGGGCATTACAGGTACTAAAGAAGCTAGCGCGGATCATGGAATCGGCCCAAGGTACTTCTGGATGATGATTTCGCAGGGTTGAAGAGAGCGAGCGGGAAGCCTCCCCAATCACTTGCAAGTTTTGAGTGAACAAGCTTGGATTGGTTTATTTTGTTCAAATGCTTGCCTGCCCGGTGCAGCATAGCGATCAATCCGGGCGATCGCCCTCATGATTTTCTAATTCTTCAACACGACTTTCATCACTTCGTACAGCACCCGCGATAGCTCTCGGCGGCGCAGGGATTGTTTGTCAATGGGCGTGTGGGCAAAGGCCCGGTCATAGGCCTCGGGTGCGGCTTTTTTCACCAAAAAGGACAACTGCTCGCGGGTGATGGGCGACTCTGGCGCAAAGCGGCCGCGGCCGACTCCGGCGATCAGTCCGGCTGCGGCCAGGGCCTCGATATAGGGATGGGCCCAGTGGTTCTTAGGCACGTCGGAAAAGGTGGGCTGGTCGGGCGTGGTGGGCGACAGGTTGAGTAGCTTCACCATTGCGGTAGAAACGACGGCGCGGGTGATGGTGTTTTCGGGGCGGAAGTGCAGGTCGGTGGCGGTTTCGCTGCGGACGATGCCTGCGGTCGCCATCACCTGAATCGGCTCGAAGTCGGGGTCGCTGTGGGATACATCGTCGAACCAGAAGATGGGAATGCCGTTGCGGGTGATCAGCCCTTGCAGCTTGCGGAGGAGGGGTTCTTGCAGGGCGATCGCCCTCGGCTGCACCCCCGCCCACACGGCCAGCGCCGCCAGATAGCCGCTGGCTTCTCCGATCGCCCATTCCACCGGATGCATCCGGTAGGCCGCATTTGTAATATGCGTTGTGCCGATACTTTTGGAGGACAGCACCAGTCCGTCGGTGTCGATGGGTACGAGCGACCCCACGGGCAGGGTGAACGGCAGCGCGATGACCTTGTCTCCCGGCAGGCTGGCGTGGCCCTGGCGGTCGTTGCCGTGCAGGTCGAGGTAGTGATACTGCCCAATGCCCACGCTGTCGGCAAAGCAGCGGGCCCGCGCTTGGTTGGGGAAAAAGGCCTTGGCTACATCTTCGTGAATGATGGGGGTGAGGGCGATGCCTCGCCTCGCCTCGCGGATGTAGGGTTCTAGGGCGATGCCGTCGGCGGTCCAGGTGAGGTCGCCCCGGGGTTTTAGCGGAATGCCGCGCTGCTGCAAATAGTGGACGTAGGCCCGAGCGCGATCGCGCCCTTGCTTTAGATGCAGCTTGCGCTCCTCCCGGCTCACGCCGACCAGTTCCCCCACGCGATAGTCATTGCCGCAGAGCATGGGGCCGCCCTCGCCGTGCTGATGCTGGCCCCAGTTCAGCACCGACACATCCCCCGGCTTGACCAGCTTTTCCTGGGTAGACACGCGAATCAGGCGGCGATAGCGAAAAATGCCAAAGGGATGTAAAAACGGGCGCGGGTGTGGCTCCCATTGGCCGCCGGACTTCGTCCAAAAGTCGCCTTCAAAGTCTTTTGCCAGCAGCCAGGGAGCGACGTTATATCCCGGCGGTGCGCCAATGGGCTTGCCTTTGCCCGGTTCTGCCAGTTCGATGATCGCGCCGTAGGTAAAGGACTGCTGACACTCCGGCAGGGGCCGTTTAGGAAGCGCCTGTTCGCCGGTTTCTTCGCGGGTTTCCTGCCCCACGCGGGAGGGAATGTTGCCGACTTCCAGCAGATCCCCCAGATCGGTTGCCTCAATGGTGATCTGTGCCAAAACCGTGAAGCGATGCCCCTGCTGGAGGTCTTGAAACACGACACCCGTCACCCGCCGCCGCCCATCTGGAGGGGTGGCAAACCGCACCTCGACGGGTTCTGCAAAGGGGATGAAGCGGAGGGTGCCCCGTTCTAGACAGGGGGCGATCGCCTCATTCAGGGCCGTTGCAGCCACCACCGGACTGGTGCAAATTGGGCTGACCCAGCCACCGCCGGGGTTTTGCAAAATTTCGCCCTGCACGGGTTGGAGCTGTCGCTGGCGATCGCGAAACCAGCGCTGCAACGGCGAAATCGCAAATTCTTCGCCCGCTCGATGAAATGCGCTTGCCCGTTCTTTCAGCAAGTCGCCATCGTCCGACGCGGGCAACGCCTGTACGGTGAACTGTCCCCCCAAAATCTGCGTCGGCTGCACTAGGCACACAGACAGATTAGCCCGCGCCGCCACCAGCGCCGCCGTGTAGGCCGCCGTCGATCCCCCCACAACCAGGATGGCGCAGGAGAGTTCGCTGTCTCGCAGGGGACGGGTAAAGGCGCGGTCTTCAAAAATGCCGTTGTGCTGGCGCAGGGGAGGGGTGAGCATGGATGGATGGAAGCAAGGTAATCTAATCATCGCATTCCAACCGTCTAGCCCTTCAACCCGCCAAAACCTCAACCTAAAATAGAGGCATTGCCAAGAAATAGAGGCATTGCCAAGCCGTCCTGCCGTTGAGTATGTTGCATGTACGCTGATTCTGAGTTTGATTCTGAGTTTGATTCAGATTTTTCGGATTTCTCGTTGTTTGGTGATGATTTGGCTCGATTCACTCCGGCAGAATGTGGGCAGCGGCTGAGGAATGCTGAGTTGCCAGAGGCAGAGCGGGCGGGATTGCTGTGTCGGTTGGGCTGGTGGCAGTTGCAAGAAGGGCAGTTTGAAGGGGCGATCGCCCAGTTTGACCAGGCGTTGCTGCTGCGGCCAGACCTGGTAGCGGCCTATCACGGGCGGGGGCGGGCGCTGGATGGGCTGGGGCGGTTTCGGGAGGCACTGGCAAATTTTGACCAAGCGATCAAGCTGGCGGCCAAGCCGAGGGCAAGGCTGTGGCGCGATCGCGGCTGTACGCTCCGCAGTCTGGGGCGCTATGGCGAGGCGCTGACCAGCTTTGGCAACACATTGGAACAACAGCCCCAGGATGCCCTATCGATGAGCGCGAAGGGGTCTTTGCTGGCGGTGCTGCGGCGACAAAAGCAGGCGGCGATGCGGCTTTGCGATCGCGCCTTGCAGCTTGACCCAAACCTGCCAGAAGCGTGGAATAGCAAGGGCGTGGTGCATTCGGTGGCGGGGCAATATGCCGAGGCGCAGCGGTGCTATGAGCGGGCGATCGCCCTCGACAGCAGGCTAGACCGGGCCTGGAGCAACCGGGGGATTGCGATGCTGCGGCAGGATCGGGTGCTGGAGGCGATCGCCAATTTTGAGCAGGCCCTGGCGCTGGCTCCGCATCGGCAGGAGGCGTGGAAAGCGGCTGCCTGGGCGCATCACGGGCGGGCGCTGATGCGGCTGGGGCGCTATGAGCGGGCGATCGCCAGTTGCGATGAGGCGCTGCGGCTGCAACCCGGTTACGCTCCGGCGGCGCTGAACCGGCTGCTGAGCCTGGGCATGGCGGGGCAGGGGTGGAGGCACTTGCGGGGGGGGGAAACGCGCTGGGAACTGCTGCGAAATGTGGGCGCAGTGCTGAATGCGGCTAAGCTGCGGCTGCTGATTGTGACGGCGGCGGTGCTGCTGCTGGCGCTGGGGCAGGGGCCGGCGGCAGAATTGCTGCGGCAGGGGGTGTCGGTGCTGCTGTCGCTGGGCGTGCTGGGGCTGATTGTGGCCGATCTGTGGCGGCATCGGTCGCGGCTGGGCTTCGTCTGGCAGACCTACTTTGGCACCCACTGGCTGACCTACGGACGGGCGCTGGGCATTGTCGTGGCGACGCTAGCGACCTATTCGATTGCCGATGCGATCGCCCCGCCGATTTTGCGTCTGGGCTGGTCGGATCTGGTGTTTGGGCGACCGGGCAACGTTATGTTTCAGCCGTTCAACCTGATCAAAGATGCCGCCCCTGCCCCGTCGCCTGTGCCAGACCTCCCCGCCCCGCCAGTGCCAGGATTGGAGCCGCCGCCCGTGCCAGAAGCGGTGTCCCATTTCAACTGGGCAACGCTGCTGATTCTGCTGTTTTGGCTGGCGCTGCTGCTGGGCATTCCCTTTTGGGCGCGGCTCGAGGAACGCCTGTTTCGGCGTGGGGCCAATACTTGGCGGCAAATCGGCATCCGCTCTACCTGGTTTGGGCTGGCGCACCTGCTGGCGGGGATTCCCCTAATCGGCGGGCTGGTGCTGATCTTGCCGGGGTTCCTGTTTGCCTGCCGCTATAAATATGTGCGCGATCGCCATTTGCGGCAAACCGGCAACGCCTTCCAGTCGGAAGAGGCAGGCGTGCAAGCCAGCACCGCCGACCACGCCGCCTACAACGCCATTCTGATCACGCTAGCCGCCGCCGTGATGATTTTTCTTTAGCAATAAAGCTTTTCGATTTTTCAGGCCTTGATTGATGCGGTCAGGTTTGCCTAATCTGTTGAATCGGGCACCACTTTCCAAATCTAAGATAATCTATGCCTCTGCTATGGAAGAGGATGCCAGTGGGCGGGATCAAACATGGGAGGACGTAGTTTCTCATTCATCAGATCATTCCTTAGATAAACCAAGTCACACTGCCACAAAACTTGTCCATACATGACCCGATCCACAATATCAATCAGCTCAAACCCGTATTCCTCAAGAATCTTTCCTCTAGCCGTCAATGCAGCCCAATGTGCCTCCACAATCACAACGGAAGCATTGCTGATGCAGCCAGAGGCTCCTTTAAGAACTTCCAAATCTTTTCCGTCAACATCAACCTTGAGCAAGTAATCCTTTTCAAGTAAATCAGAATATGAGTCAAGTCTGTCTACCTTGATCTCCTCACAGGAAACAATCTCTTGCCCATCCGGTATTACTGGTACTTCGCTGATTCTTGCGTGAGTGGCAACTCCATCCTTCAAAAGCGCCGTCTGAATAAGCCACGCAGATCCTATTTCATCTGACAATGCAACAGGGTAAAGCGTATTTCTGATGGCGGAATAGTTCTTCTCTATATCTCCATACCACAAGGAAACAGGCTCAAACAGATGGTGATGTCTTTCCCGAAGTGGCTCCATCAATTCTGGAGTACCTCTTTGAACACCCACATCAACCACTGCATTGATAGGAACGCCTAATGCAAGTAGCGAAATCACCCTATCTTTCTTGTTAGCAACTAGCTGCTGAACAGGAAGCGTTTGATCTGGGGTTACTTGAGACACTGTAGATCCTTGAGCAGAAGCTCCTTGAGCAGAATCAACGTCAGCAAGCACTTCTTGAACAGACTCAGTTCGACGGAGCATCGATCTTAAGCTTCTGAGCATATTTTCTGAACCTACAGACTCAAGTTCATCAAGTTTGGTCACAAAATTGATTTAAACCCTACCCATGTACATGACTTTTTTCCGAACTCTTCTCAAGCCGATCGATCCTATCTTGGAGGGCGCTAACTTGCTCTCTTATATCACGGATTTGAGATATAGCCTCGCTCAGCAACTCATGCTGAGCCATCCCTTGGCGGTGAATTGTATTGATCTGATGTAAAAGCGTTGTTTGAAAATCTTGATTCAGCTTTTCCTGGCGCTGCATCGCGTCTACTAAAAACACTGAAGAGCTTAATAGGGCAGTCTCATTTTCAGAGGTGGCAGAAGAAACCTGCTCAAACTGCTCAACCTTCGATTGAATCAGATCTAATTTGTTTAGAATTAGGTCTTTAATCGTTTTTAGTCTACCAACTACCATTGCTTCCTCCGTACCTCTAAGAACCCGTCAATTGAATCTGAACCTTGTACTAAAACTGCTTTCTAAGCCGTCTTGGATTGATTTGGCAATAGTAAACCCAATTGTCTATTGGCAGGCATTCAAAGATTCTCGATTCAAACTCAGCATAGTTTCTCCAAGACTCATACAATCTAGAAATGAGTGCCTGATTGCTAGAACCAAAGGTGTACTCTGCAAAATAAGCGTACATTTTATCTTGGGGAATTGTGGAACCGTTATAACGCTGATGCAGTTTGGCAATCTCAGGAAGTCCTACAGTTTCCCAGCGGGACTTTGTTTTTTGATCAGGATAGTATCGAAAGAAGCCAAAGGTCTCAGGTGCGGCGTAAAATCGAGCATCATGTTCCAGAAACCTAAACCAAAGCTCATAATCCATCGCGAAATCGAACTCTTCGTTTATCCACTCGCCTGCTTTCCTAAAGATATCTCTTCCCCAAAAAACACACTCTTGAGGGATATAGTCTGTCCAAACTAGATACTCTTTTGAATACTCTCTGTAAGGATGAAAATTTGTTTGATAGCCATCTTCTGAAATGAACTTCCGACAACCATAAACAACATCTGCTTTGGTTTCCTGAAAGTATTTGATGACCGTAGAAACAACATTTTGATCTGCGTATACATCATCAGAATTCAGATAGGCTAGGATATCCCCTGTAGCCAATCTAAATCCCTTGTTTAAAGCATCGGACTGACCCCGATCTGGCTCAATGATTAGGTGATCAATAAAATCCCTGTAGTATTCCAGAATTTCAATGGTTCCATCGCTTGAGTTTCCATCAACCACGATGTACTCTATGTTGGGATAATTTTGGCATAGGACACTAAGCAGAGTCTTCTCAATAAATTTCCCTTGATTATACGAAGGGGTGATAATGCTAACCTTCATGTTAAGTCTTGACTCTGTAGGTTTCTGTAATCCTATTGCCGCCCCAACTAAGTACACCTCAAGCAAGAGGAATCAATACATAAAACGCTTCTTTAGGTCATCTAAATCTTGCTTCATCGCAAGCAACTCATCGTGGACAGTCAGTGTATATTTTGCTTGATAATCAACGTAATATCGATGTAGACGCTGGACTTCGTTGATGAGTTCGCCAAACATCTTGCTATAGATCATCTCGCCTTCGTAGTAAGAAGGTAAAGCAGGAGATGATTCGCCCAGGCGAAAGCCTTCATCCTCAGAGCGGACTGAGGGTTTTATGAAGGATTTCTCGTCTAGAAGAATGTCGCTGGTTTCTGAAGGGATCAGCCCTTCGCGAACGAAGACAATGTCTTTTTGGAGTAAGGCTCCATCAACGGGCGATCGCCATTCTCCAGCATCATCGTAGTAGCGAAATCCTAAATCCGAGATGATGCCTACCATTTCGGTAAGTGTTTTAGCATCTGAATCATACTGAACGAGGGATAACTCTACAACCAGAATATCGACTTTGGACAAAAACTGGGTTGCTCCTTCTAGAACCAAATGCTCAGCGCATTGGACATCAATCTTTAGAACACCCCGTCCTTCAATCGACAGTTCCTCAGAGACTTGATCGAGAGTTTTGACTTCGACTTCAACAGACTCGTAAGAGCGAAAGTCAGCAGGCTTTAGTAAAGAACTGCCGTAGAGATCTTGAGATACTTGCAAGTGTGTTTTCCCAGACTGATTGGAAATTGCTGCTTCTACTAAATCATGATGTCTTAATGATCCAGCGAACTGACGCAATAAGTTAGCATCATGTTTTGCCAACAGTGGATCAATGAGGATGTAGCGAACGCTGGGATATAGCTTACTGATGGTAAATGACCAAACACCAACAGAACAGCCTACGTCAATGACAAAATTAGGTTCATACCCTCGCCGCTTTAGCCGACGAAATGAATTGAATGACGGAACAAACTCCGGAAACAAATCTCGTGGGGTGGGTGGTTCAATGAAATAAAGCAGGTCGCTAGGGCGATGCGGGCAGAGTTCCTCAAATCTAAAGTCGATTGGCTGTCCTGCTTCTAGAGATTTCCACAACCAGGTGTCAAATTTCTTATCTGAAAATGCGTCAGCTAACATAGCGGCCCGCTGCCGCATTTCACGCTGATTGTCGGGAGCAGTAACGTACTCCACAGCTTGATTGAAGCTGGCAGGATCATAATCTGAAACTACTCCTACACCAAAGCGCTCAATGAACTTGGCGGCTGCGGTTTTTGGGCTGCCTACCACAATCATTGGGATATTTGTGGTGGCCAGCAGGTAAGGAATGCGACTGGGCAAGCTAAGATAACCAACCGGAAGATGTTCATCTTCCTGATCGAGCGTGCTGGAGGGTATGACGGCATAGGGGTATTGCCGCAGCTTTTGCACGAATTCAAACTCATCTTCAATGAAGTTTTGCTCACGAAGAATGCCCTGTTGCAGAAAAGCTTGTTTATCAGCAAGCCATTCAAAATCTTGAACCTGTCCGCTGCGGAACCAATCAATGTGATGCGGGAAACCAGTCAGAAGCTTTTGCAGATTGTTGAACCATCGCTCATTCCAGACGTTCCCAATTAGTACGCCCGTCTTGTCATTGCTTTTGTCATCGGCGGCGGGTTTGAAGTAGTTCTGAATTAGATCACTAGGTACAACGGGTGGAACGAACCAAAACTTTAGGCGATAGCGCTGTTCGTAAGCATCTCTCATTTCAGGAGAAACGGCTAAACGAAGTGAGGACTTTTCTAATAACTCGCGCATCAAGCCATCTGGAATATTCTTAACGTATATGTTCTGATCGTCCAGAATGTAAGTGCAAAGTTGGACGTTGAATATTTCCTTAAGGGCGATCGCCGTAATTAGGTCATCCTTGAAGAAGGGGATGCAAAGAATTCGACGAATGGTTACGTCCTCTAGTTGCTTCAGTAGCTTCTTAAAAGACTCTGGTCGAGAACAGCCTCGATGAGAAATTGACAAGCTGAGATCCCCAAACTGATGATCGCCAGCGTAGGTATCCGCAGAGCGAATTGAGATTGTATTCGCCCCTGTGCCAAAGATTCGTTTTACGAGAAGGCCTGTGCCGTGTCGAGTATTGATCTCGTTTGGTGTGATAACAACATCCGCTTTTGTCAGCGTTTTGCCCTTAGGAAATGCAGAGTAACCAGTTAGTAAAGTCTCTAAGCGTCGGCGAAGTTTAGCCTGTTTTGCTGGAAAATTAACCTTCTTCTGCATCTCAAACTGCCGCCTTACGGAATCCTAAATCTGCGATCGCCCAAGATTTGCTTTGATTCGCTCCGTCCTAGCTTACGCATCTGGACTAGTATCGCACAGAATGGCATCAACCATTCCCCGCGCCACGTCTTTCATCTTTTTCTGGGCCCGCCAGCCTAGCTTCTCATGCGCTTTTTGGGGGCTGCCTCGGTTGACGGCAATTTCAGACGGTCGAAACAGGGACTTGTCTACCTCAACATAGGCTGTCCAATCTAACCCCACATAGGAAAAAACTTCGGTCACGAAATTTTCCAGGCAATGGGTTTCGCCTGTGGCAATCACATAGTCTTCGGGCTGTGGAGCCTGCAACATGAGATACATGGCTTCGACATACTCTGCTGCCCATCCCCAGTCCCGCCGAATTGAGATATCGCCCAGGTACAGTCGCTCTGCGCGACCTTTTGAGATTTCGATCGCAGTGGTCACTACCTTTTGAGTGACGAAGCGTCTGGGACGGAGCGGAGATTCGTGGTTGAACAAAATGCCAGAGCAAGCAAAGAGGTTGTAGGCTTCCCGATAGTTGGCAACCTGCCAGTGGGCAGCGGCCTTGGCAATGGCGTAGGGACTGCGTGGAGAAAAGGCAGTGGTTTCATCGGCTGTGCGATCGCCCGTGTTGCCAAAGCATTCACTAGAGCCAGCGTTGTAGAACTTGATGGGCGCATTGACAAAGCGAATCGCCTCTAGCAGATTGAGCGTGCCCAGCGTGATGCTTTCCATCGTTTCTACGGGCTGCTCAAACGACAGCCCAACCGAGGTCTGCCCAGCCAGGTTATAGATTTCGTCGGGTTTGACCCGATGAATCACTTGCAGGACGCTGCGGAAGTCATTAAGCGCCATTGAATGCAGCACCAGGCGATCGCGGATGCCCAACCGATCCAAGTTTTTAAACGACGAAACCTGGGCATCGCGGGAGGTTCCATGAACCTCATAACCCTTTTCGAGCAAAAACCTCGCCAGGTATGCTCCGTCTTGCCCCGAAATGCCGCAAATCAGCGCCGTTTTCATATCCGCTATGAATTCAAACGCAATCGGTTTTTCAAAGAAACCCATGCTGTGCGGAGCTTCCAAAACTTGCTGCTTTGCATAGCTTCGACCTGTTGCTGCAAGTTGCTGATCTTGAGCTTCGCTTTTTGTAGGCGATCGCCCAATTTCTTCTTGTCTGCCCTCAGTTGGTCGATCCGCGATTGTCGTTCGGATAGTTGTGATTGCAGTTGTTCCGATTGCGATCGCAGTTGAAGCGTTTGCACCTCTAGAGTCTTGGCATAAGACTGAATTTGATTCAGATACAGTTGTGTTTCGTAAAGTTTTTCCTGCTGTTGCTGAAGCTCTTGCTGGAAATGGGCCTGCTGCTGTTGAATTTGGGCTTGCTGCTGTTGAATTTGGGTGTTGGCAGCCATTAACTCAGCAGTTGTTTGTTGTAACTGAGTTTCTAAAATAGGCCGGGCGATCGCATCCAGCACAGGCCGACTGTGGAAACCCAAACTAGTCTCAGCAGAGGCAAAGGCAAGGTCGGCCGCTGAGAGAAGATCTGGGGCAGAGGGTTGTTGAAACTCATGACCTAGCAAGTCTTGATACAGCGCCAGATAGCGAGTTGCTTGCACCAATAATGAAAACTGGTCTTCCATCAAATGGCGACAGTCAGCCCCCATCGATCGGGCCGTTTCTGGATGCAGCGCAATTTGCAACAGCGCTTCTGCAAGCTGGTCGATATCCTTTTCTGGCACTAGCCATCCCGTTTTTCCCGGAACCACGACATCTGGAATACCGCCTACATTAAACGCCAACACAGGAGTTCCACAACTCATCGCCTCCAGCATGGTATTGGGTAAATTGTCTTCTAGCGAGGGTAAGACAAACACATCCGCTGCCGCATAAAGCACGCGCAGCATATCATCTGAAGCGACTTTGCCATAGGCCTGTACTGGAATGGGCAAAGACTCGAGCGACGAATCGGGATCACCAAAACAAAGCAGTTGCAAACGCTGGTTTTCTGCTAAATCGCGGAACTCAGGATTCGCCAAACACTGCTGGGTTGCCTTGAGGAGATGTGCAAAGCCTTTGCGATGTTCCTCAGTTGTAAACGCGCCAAATAGCAGCGTTACCGTCTCAGGAGCGATATCTAGCTTCTGCTTGGCGATCGCCTTTTCTACCGGAAAGAACACATCTGTTTCCAAGGAGTTCGGAATCACCTCAATTCTCAAATCACGGAACAGGCGACTTCTTCGCGCACAATCTGCCAGCCACCGGCTTGGGGTCACAATCGTTAAATTCGCCTCAGCAAAAAACTCAAGCTTGTCCTGCAACGCCGCCGTGGCCAACCCGTATAGATCGGGAACCAACTGGGGACAGTTGCCGCAATCCGTCTCATAGTTCGAGCATCCCGCCGAATAGTGACAACCGCCCGAAAAGGCCCACATATCGTGTAGAGTCCAGACCACTGGCTTGCCCAGGTCGAACAGCTTTTTCAGAGTGACAAGAGACTGAAATCGTGCAACCCAGTGCAAGTTAATCACGTCTGCGGATTGAACGATGGGTAAGCCGCTCACATCCCAGCCGGGATAGGGAAACGAAAATAAGGTATTAGAAAGGGGAGTACGCCCTTCGTTGATGCCATACCTTTGAATGAGGTCGCTCGATAAACTGTTGGGTTGATGGTCAATAGGCTCCGCTGCAATTTCTAGAACTGCATCATCCTCCGAACTTTTTGCCAGACAAATCAGCGTGTCTTGGTGTCCCTCCAAAAGCAGTCCCTTGTGCAAGCGATAGGCCGCTCTAGCAGCCCCGCCATCAATATCCCAAGTGTTGAGTTGAACGATATTCATGGCGTGATCTGCACCAAAGGCGGGATAGCAGTGGAATCAAAAGCGTGCAAGCTATTAACGCACAATGCGGCGCACAATGCAAAGGAATCAACTTTCTAAAACTTGTCGAGAATCGCCTGGAAACGGGCTTCCCACGCGCCAGAAGCAATTTCTCGCAAAGAAATCAGTTGATCTAGCTTTGATCGAGTCTTTAGGAAGGCAGCAATCTTTCCTCCAGAGGTGTAATCGATCGCAACATAGGGAATGCCCAGGGTTTCTGCAAACAAGACAGAATGAAACCTCATGCAGAGATTTAGCCTTGAGCGCTGCATAACTTGCAGAATCTCCACTGGAGAGACAGGCATTCGTTCAACGTCAATCGATAACTCAGGCAATAACTCAGGCATAGCCTGATCAGACTCCGGAACCTCACTAGCAATCAATCGGGAAAAGCGTCGATTGAAGCAGCGATCATCCCAACCCACATGGAAAGTGTGCATCGGGAAAAGCCCAATATTGGATATTCCCAAGCGTAATGCAGCAGTCGAGACGAGACGAGCGAGTTGCATTTCAAAAGCGCATTTTGTCGGCTCATAATCTGCCGGATCTACATCAGCCAAATATTCGGGAGTCCACTCCCTTAAGAAACAAGAGATCTGTGGCTGACTAGAAGCTCTATCGTCTTGTCCTGTAAGCCGGGATGACTGATATAGCACATACTCAACAGCCGGGTCAGCGATTTCAACCGCGTCTTTTCTGCCAAACTCTTCGTGGCATCGTTCAACCGAAGGCAAATCTCTTAGAGAAATATGGTCTGAAAGCCTGAAAATTTCGGAAACAACCTGAGTATAGAGCGGAGATTTCAAAGGGCCGATGCCGCAACCTTCTACGCGGGCGATCGCCCGTCGCTTTGCCGCCCTAGAAAACGCATAAAGGATATGGTTCAGTGGCTCAATATCCATCAGCGGGCCACCCCCAACCACAACCTCATCAACTTGATCACAAACGTCTTCAAATTCTTTTGAATAGGTTTCTAAAATCGCAATTTCTCCTAGCTCCATTTCACGAATCGTCCAACGCGAAACGAAGGGATAGAGACTCGCCAGATAAACCCTATTTGGCGGCTGAATCCGATTCCTAAGGCGCTGGATCACAGACCAGAGAATTGCTTTGTCTCCGACCGTCTCGGTTCCATACCAACCCACGATCAGCACTGACTTAGAGGTCAAAGCAGCAATATCCCTAATAGGTTGGACAGCTTTTGAAACCTTTCTAACTGCTTCTAGTAAAGAAGAACACTCATATTTCTTTCGTCTGCGGGTTTCTCGCCGACTCGCAAGGGTTTCGCGGATAGTAATGGGCTGGTGATAGTCGTGAATACAGTTATCGCAATGATTTTTGATAACTTCGACCCGCTTAGCAATATTAGAGAAGTACAGAGAGCTAGCGGGCTGCTCTAGCGCATTTCCTAAAATAGGCGACTTTGGCGAGCAATAGAGCAAGTCACCACGCGCCGTCAGCACTGCTCCCCTTGTTTGATACTGACATCCAATTTGCCGGGGCTTTTGTTCGCCTAGCATCGCCCGAATATTTCGATAGGTCTTCTGAAACATGGGAGTTGTTTCATAATCATGCTCTAGGCGAAAGAAGAATAACGCTAGGTGATATGCGGTTCTATCATCAAAGGCGCGAATAAACTCCGATTGTGGCTCGTTATAAAGACGATCGATAAACTCTGCAATTCTAAATCGACCGTATAAGCCCTGCTCTTTTACATAATCAAGAAATTCATCCACATAGGGAGCATTGGATGAGGTAATAGTGCAGCCGAAGGAAACCGGAATATCAGTCTCTTCCTTAAAAAAATGAATAAGAGACAGAGCGCTTTTGAAGTTATTTTCGCGTCCTCGGACGGCATCATGAACGTCGCCGATGCCGTCTAGCGAAATCATGACATTAAACGGTACACCCTTCGATCTGCAAATTTCTGCCGACTTCAAAACCTGTTGCCTGACAGTTTCTTCAATGATTCCGTTGGTAATAATCCCTGTACCAAGAATCTTGGGTTTCTTATTGCAGATGACTTCAAATAGCTCAGGCAGGTCTTTTCTCAGCGTTGGTTCTCCTCCGCTGACCCCAACGTATTGCAGGTTAGAAAAGAGGTTTTCATTGAGAACTTCTGTTAGTTCGCTTGGACTAAACTCCTTATCTTTTTTGTTCTTCCAAATCAAGCACATCTGACATCTGGAATTGCAGACATCATTCACCATTAGGTTTAGAATCGTTGGCTTTATGGGCAAAAGCTGGCTAAAATACTCTTCTCTAAGTTCTTCCAGAAGCAACTTAGAAGTTCCCCGGTACGCTTTTATCTTAGACTTGAGTCCAGCTTCTTGCTGCTGGAACGAATGAAGCTTTGACTTCAGCAGAAGCTTGGGAAACTTTGTAATGATTGACAATCCCTGACGAGCCTCTATCCACTCAATAGAGCGCAACAGAGATTTCAGATTGGGGTGTTCGGGATAGATGGCTACAGCATTGGGATTGCTAGTGAAAACAATATAAGTTTGATTGGTATAAACAGGCAGCATTCTTTTTGGAATGCTTGATAAAATTCGAGGGCTAATCTGACCCAACTCGCTTTCGCTAAGAATTGCCCATTGAAATTTAATATCCTGACTTTTTCGGCTAGCTGAATAGGTCAGGAGAGTTTTAAGGTGACCTGAGAATTTATCAGACGCAAGAACAGTGTCACTAGGAGAACTATATTGCTTTACGAAGCTCAGCACTTCCAATAAGTCCTGCTTGGAACTCATAGCCAGTTCTCGCTATTGTGGAAATGAACAAGGTGCTGGACCGAGAAGCAAAAACAAGAAAATCTCATAAAATCCCTCACCTAGTAGAAATCTTTACAGAAAGCTAAATGTCTATCAAGCTTTTAAGATGTAGAGTTTTCAACCTCATCCAAAGCTCCTTAAGTTTCCAAAACTTGCTATTCCTCATGTCCTCGATAATATCTCTAGCCCTCTGCAATCTGAGTTCTCTGTCGTCTAACAACTCCCTATGACGTAGGAGTTGCTTCTTCACACTTTGCAGTTTCTTCTGTCTTTGAGATAAAAGCAGTCTCAAAGTTTGCACTTCATTTTTATACTCTTCTAATTGTTGATTAGCTTCGGATAACTGCTGACCAAGCTCAGCACACTCCTGATCACTTCTAAATAGCCTATCTCTGGTATCTCTCAAATCGGCTCTAACACACTCTAACTGGGCTTCGGTACTGGCAAGATCACTCTTGGCTTGTTGCAGATTTTCCAGATTCCGAACTGAGAGATCATAATAGAGAGATACATGCTCCCTCAGAAGTTCATCTTTTGACTTATACCCAAACCGCTGAGGTAAGTCCCCTGCAATCTCCTCAAAGACTTCCAATAGTTCATCGTCAAAAAAGTTGACCCAATCTCCTTCAATACCTTTTCTCAAGTGAGAGTTCTCATCTGCAAAACCACGCTCTCTTCCTGTAAGCCTCTTAAAACTGTAATCTTCCAGAACAGACCTTAAAACTTCCTCGGAAATTTCTATCTCAAAATGCTCAAACAATCTCCTAAAGCTACTTAAGCTAGCTTTTCCCGTCAAGTCCTCATACTTAACTAGAAGGATGTTATTATTTTCGCTTGGTGCATCAGCCCAAGAGCCTAGAGCATTAAAAAAACCAGCTCTGCTGACCCTATGAATGGCTTCCTTCAATCCCTCTTTTTCGGGGATAGAACGAAAGTATTCTCTATCTCTAGCAATGTAGTCAGCAATAACAGCATGAGAATACTTTGTTGAGAAGTACCAAGAGATGACAATATCTCTCGGATCTCTTGTCACAAAAAAAGCCTTATAGCTTGATCCTTTATCAATTTCTTTGAAAGCTGGATAGCTAATGTAGAGCGGAGTGACAAACGTATTATCCTTCAGCGGCTTAGGAAACAGTTTTTTGTTGAGTGCCTGAGGTCCTATTCTGAAAAATGCATCTCTCTCGTAGTCATATACACGCAATTTAGAAAACTCAGTAATCCTTGGATCTGAAAATATTGACTTAACCCATTGGCTAGCAGTTTTGTAAATACAACAATGAAAGATATTCATAACGAACCCTATAACTTCAGACATTCTTGTAATCAGAGGCTCGAAAATCGGATGCTTAAAGCGTGCATCGCCTCAGTATTTACCCAAACAGGTTATATCTCAAAATGCAGTAAATCGCGCGGAAGCCGTCTTTCCAGCCGATTTTTTTGCCTTCTTTGTAGGTGCGCCCGTAATAGGAAATGCCCACCTCGTAGATGCGGCAGCCTGCCTTGGCGACCTTGGCGGTGATTTCTGGCTCAAAGCCAAAGCGGTTTTCCTGAATGCGGATAGACTGAATCACCTCGCGGCGGAAGGCTTTGTAGCAGGTTTCCATATCGCTGAGGTTAATATTCGTCAGCATGTTCGACAACAGCGTCAGGAACTTGTTGCCCACCATGTGCCAAAAGTAGACCACGCGGTGGGGACGACCGCCCATAAAACGAGAGCCAAACACCACATCCGCTTTGCCATTCAAAATCGGCTCTAGCAACAGGGGAAACTCCTGGGGGTCGTATTCCAGATCAGCATCTTGCACCACGACGATATCGCCCGTTGCCGCCGCAAATCCGGTTCGCAGGGCGGCTCCCTTGCCGCGATTTTTGGGATGATAAACCACCTGGTCTACAAGTGGTTCGATTTGAGATTGCAGCAAGTCTCGCGTGCCGTCAGTGGAGCAATCATCCACAATGATGATTTCGAGATCTTGGATGGGCGATCGCCTCACTGCCGCCACCACCTGCCCGATGGTTCCCAACTCGTTATAGCAGGGTATGACAACCGACAGTTTCACGTTGTTTGCCCTCCTTCCCCACAAACCTGACTCTGCTAATCATTAGCAATTTGCTATCTGAATATAAGTACCACAAAAGCGGGGGCTTCTGCTGCGGGGTTGAGAATTGCTGGAGAATTGCCGTGGAGATTTTAGCGATTTTGGGTTTTAGATTGCCGATTTTGGATATTGAGCCGAAGCTTTGTCAGACTTCTCGCGATTCTATGGATGGCGCTGGCTCGATGAATGACAATTATTCCCGCGATCCAGGTTCCGATGAGATCAGCGTTTGCAGCCAGCGCTGGTCTTCCTCTGGTAGCGGCGGCACTGGGGGCTGATCATAGGCGATCGCCAGCGCCAGCGCAGCTTCTGTATAAACCTGATTCAAAATCGCCTCCAGATCCACGACTGGCTCTTCGTCGCTCGGTTTCAGCGGAACTGGGAATCGGGGAATCCGATCTCGCAGATTAAACGCATACAGAGATGCCGCAGGCCGCTCGTCCGCCCGACTTACCAAGATTCGATAGTCCGATGGCACGCCCCCCAACATTGGCTTTGGCTCTCCTGTCCGCAGCAGATCGATCTCAACCAGATTGGCGCTGCTGCTCAGCAGGGCTTGACGCTTGCGGTCATATTGAGTCTGTCCTTCGCCCGGTCGCTTGTTCTTGGGCGACAGCACTTCCACCACAGTCACAACCGTTCCCGTACCCACTTCCCGAATTTCCAGAAACCGCTCCGTCACCTCTTCCAGCATCGGCACGGCAACCTGAATTGGCTCGCTGGCTGGCACAGCGGTTTGTATGCGCGTCACACTTGGTGAAGCTGGTTCTGCTCGACGAGTGGCGATCGCCACATCGGGAATGCCCACCAGAAGTGCATCCTGATAAACTCGCTTTTCCACCGCTGCTCGATATTTCGGCGTAATGATCCCATTCAAAAACCGCGCCAACCCCCCAATCAGCCCAAAGTGAACCTCTGTCCACAGGTCTGGGTTTTCCAAGTAGGGATTCATGCCGGGGAAATGGGGCAGCATGAGAGGGGTTAGGGGTTAGGAATTGGGGGTTTAGGGGTGCTGATCAGCGCCTCTTCCTTAAATCTTAAATGGCTTCAGTTTAGCAAGGGCGACTCAAAGATTACGATCGCCCCCGACAACGATCGCAGGTTCCGCAGCCCATCCCTAGTGCGTCTTGGGCAAAGCCGAAGCAATGCAGCAACACCTTCCAGCGACACTCGTGAGTATAGAGGTAGTCCTGCATTTGGCGGATGGCGGGGTCTGCCCGGAAGGGCTGCGGTGTCGCGCCAGGCAGGATGCGGTAGTGAAACGGATCGTCCCAGACCAGCTGACCGTTGCGGTGGAGCAGGGCCAGGGCGATCGCCCCATCGGGAAACTGGCGGGCCACCCCGGCCACGGGCCCCGCTTTTGGCAGCTTGCAGATCAGCGATTGGGCAGTTTGGTGCTGCGATCGCGCTTTTTCGGTGAAAAACTGCTGCCGCTGGCGATCATCCGGGTTCAGCCAGCCGGGGCGATCGCTCACCAGGGTTAACGCTTCGGCGGGTTTGCCGTCGCGCCCGGCCCGCCCCACCTCCTGCACATACTCACTCAGCAACAGCGGCGCGTGATAGTGAATCACCCAGCGGACGTGGGGATGATTAATCCCCATGCCAAAGGCGCTGGTGCAAACCACAAACGGCATTTCTCCACCCAGCCACGCCTGCTCAATCCGTCGCCGCTGCGCCGGAGCTAGTCCCGCATGGTAGGCCGCCGTGGGAAAGCCTTCCTGGGTTAGCCAGTCCGCCAGTTCCTCGCCCTCCCGGCGCGATCGCACGTAGACCAGCCCCGCCTTGCCCTGCCGTGCCCGGATAAATCGCAAGAGCGATCGCCTGCGCCCGCGTGGACTCCACACCGGTTGCACGGACAGCGCCAGGTTGGGGCGGTAGGGATTCTGCAAAAACACCTGCGGCTGGTTCAGCCCCAGCACTTCGGAAATCGTCCGCTGCGCCTGCGGGTCGGCGGTGGCGGTGAACGCGGCGATCGCCAGTGTTGTGCCTGCGGGTTTCGCTGCTAGCAGCGCCGGTCGCACTGCCCCCAGCCGCCGATAAGCCGGCCGAAACGAGTCGCCCCACTGCACCAGGCAATGCGCCTCATCCAAAATTAGCCCGCGAATCTGCACCTGCGGCTGGCTCAGGAGGTTCCACACGGGCGCACTCAGCAGCGTCTCCGGCGACAGATACAAGAGTCGCAGCCGCCCGTGTTCCAACTGCCACAGTGTTTGCTGGCGCTGGCGGGGCGGCAGTTCGCTATGCAGCAGGGCGGCGGGCAGCCGCTTTTCGCGCAACTCCTGCACCTGGTTTTCCATCAGCGCCACCAGCGGCGACACCACCAGTGTCAGCCCTGCTTGCAGCAGCGCCGGAAGCTGGAAGCAAATCGACTTGCCACCCCCCGTCGGCATGACCACCAGGGCATCGCGCCCAGAGAGGAGCGATCGCACGATGTCGCCCTGTGGCGGTCGAAAGTCGTCGTAGCCCCAAACCTGCTGAAACGTCGCCCGGACACGCGCCCACTCTGGCGCAGAAACGGAATCGGTAAGATGCATCGCGGAGGGAATGGTGGAGGGAGTGCTTTTAGGATTCCCAGATTGACGCGGGGGGAGTGATGGGGTGTTGGGGTGTTGGGGTGTTGGGGCGATCGCAGTCTAAGAGAACGTTTGAAAATTCCTACTGTTTGTAGCAAAGTGTGCCAGATCCCCCTAAATCCCCCTTAATAAAGGGGGACTTTGAGATCTCCAATGCGTTGCTAAAACATCTGGATGGGAAGTTCTGAGAGATACGAGATCGGGTTCTGTAACTGCCAATATAGCTCTGCCAGAGCGGGGTTTTGGTTCTCGGCCTATGCCCGCAGAGCGCCTGCTTGGGTCTGTGTCAGGCAGCTATCCGTGCGGCAGATCGAGGTGACCAAGGCGACGAGTTCCCAGTCGCCGATTTTGGCAGCGCTGGCGGCGATCGCGCTCAATGATCTGGTTTTGGCATCCTCGTCCTGGATGGTCTGTGCGATGGCGATCGCCTCCTGGAGGACAGGCCGGGCCAGGCTGGCGTCGCCAAATTCGCCTGCTGTAAATGCGACCTCACGCAAGAAATCTGCTCGGCTAAACTCATCCTGAGTAGTTTTGACGAACGCCAGCGCCTCCTGCAAGGCTGCCTGGGCTAGACTGGCTTCTCCAAGCTCATTCGCTGTGCTTGCGATCGCGCTCAAGGTGTTAGCTTTGGTTTGTTCATCCTGAATGGCTTTCGCGGTTGCTAGCGCTTCCTGCAAGATCGGCCGAACCAGGCTGCTCTCGCCAAGTTTGCCTGCCGCAGAGGCGATCGCGCTCAGGGTGTAAGCTTTGGACTCTCCATTCTGCATGGCTCTCGCGGTTGTCAGCGCCTCCTGCAAAACGGACTGGGCAAGAGTCGCGTCTTCCAGGTCGCCCACTGCAATGGCGATCGCGTTCAAGGTCGCATACTTGCCATACTCATCCGGTATGGCTTGCGCGATGGCAAGAACCTCTTGCAAAACGGATTGGGCCAGGCTGGTTTCTCCCAGGTCGCCCGCTGCAATGGCGATCGCGCCCAATGCATAAGCAGTATTGTCCGGCTGCACGGTTTTCGCCGTAGCCAGCGCCTCTCGCAAAATGGGCTGAGCCAGGCTGATGTCTCCCAGGTCGCCCACCGCAATGACGATCGCCTTCAAAACCATGATTTTGTGGTTTTCACCTTGCATGGGTTTTGTCAAAGCCAGCGCCTCTAGCAGAACGGGTTGGGCAAGATTAGCGCTCGCCTACCGCTTCTGCGATCGCCCGCAACACCCAGGCTTTATGCTGCTCATTTTGCATGGGCTTTGCCATCGCCAGAATCTCCTGCAAAATGGGACGGGCCAGGCTGGGGGTTTCCAGCTTGCCCACCGCAGACGCGATCGCGTCCAGGACAGCAGATTTGCCCGCCTCATCTGGCATGGATTTGGCAATGACCAGCAGCTCTGGCAGCGTGGATTGGGCCAGGCGGGTGTCTCCCAATTCGCTCACTGCAAAGGCGATCGCCCGCAAAATCGTGTTGAACATGATGCCATTGGGCCCGTCCCCGTCCTGCATGGGTTTCGCGATGGCGAGCACCTCCTGCAAAATGGGCTGGGCCAGGCTGGCATCCTCAAAATCACCGGCGGCGACTGCGATCGTCGCCAAGGCTCCCGGCTTGCTAAACTCATGGATTCCTTTTGTGGTGGCGATCGCCTCTTGCAGGGCAGCTTGGGCCAGGCCGGGTTCTCCGAGTTCGTTTGCCGTAAACGCGATCGCGCTCAAAACCTGAGGTTTGGTCTCCTCTGTCCAATCCTCATCTCCAGGAGGAATCGCCCTCGCGGCTGCCAGCGCCTCTTGCAAGAAAGTAAATACCGTACTGGCACCTCCCACCTCACCCGCGATCGCAGCGATCGCCTGCAAGGTCAGGGCTTTGTCAGGCTCACTCTGGATAGACCGGGCGATCGCCAGCGCCTGTGAAAAATTGCCATCTGCTGCCAGCGCCAGGGCCGCCGACTTCGCATCAGCATCTCCACTGGTGCCCAGCTCAGCCAGGTCGCGGCGGATTTGCAAAAGCGGTTCGGGTGGGCTGGCGAGGCTGCTTCAGCCGACAGTGAGCGCCAGTCCGGCGGCAACCAGTCCACTCGCCAGCCTATGTTTCCGAGTGACAGTGTTCCGAATGACGTTGCCAAGAGTTGGGGACGTTTCCTGACTCATCAAAAACTCCTGATTAAGGGGTGTGAGGTGCTTCTATCTTCTCCTGGCTTCCATATATTGCCACCCGTAGGAACCTATGCAAAAAACGGGTGCCTTGTGAGGGGCACCCGACGCATCAGGAAGATTTGACTATCGAGATCGCCGCTATTCTTGCGCCCATTGGAAGGCATCGCGCTTGGCGTAGATATTGTGGACGTGCTTTTTCACGGTGTCTACGGTGATGTGCAGATTGGCGGCGATCGCCTTATATTTCCAGTTCAAGTGGCGCAACAGCCAGACTTCCGCCTCGCGTTCCGTCAGACCGTAGCGTTCCCGTTCGGCGATCGCCCGTTTGCGGGCAGACTGCATCCGGTCTTCTAGCGTCACGCGCAGGCAGGGCCGCTCTACCGATTCCAGCGCGATCCACTCCACCCGAATCCGCAGCGGACTGTTGCTACTGGTGAGAATTTCATCTTCTAGAATCACCGTCGTATCTTGATGCAGCGCCCGATTGTTGACCAGCATTTGGCAAACGCGCCAGATTTGGCTGGGCAATTGCATGGCTTTTAGCCCGTCAGACGACAGTATCCGGCAAATTTCGTGAGCCGAACGGTTGGCGTAAACGGTTGGCGTAGATGACTTCGCCGCGATCGCTCACAATCAGCACACCATCAATGAAACTCTCGAAAATCGCTTGCAGTAAAAAATTGTTGTTCATGGGGGGCTTTCCAAAAATACACTGCATTGCGACGCAATCGATTAGATCGATTAGCTTGTGAGATGCATTTTATGAGCGCGTCTCACAAAATGATTTCAGGATGATTTCAATCAGCGAATTCAGAAAATTGATATAGCCAGAAAAGCCACGAATCGAAATAAAATGACGAATTCAGGTGCTTGAAGCGATCGCATCGCAGGTTGTTCAATCATTCTTCAGCTTGCTGACCCAGGTTGCGAAGGCGATCGCCCAGGTGAAACAGAGTCGGCTTCGTACTACAAAGTATTACATTTTCACGATAGGCTATTCCGGAGAGATTTGTTAATATCGTTTTGCGATATCAATCTGAACCTCCATCGCAGCGATCGCCCATCTCAAGGTCTCAGCCGTCTCAGCCGTCTCAGCCGTCTTAAATTTAATGTTTACTGTTCTTCCAGCAAGATCCGCACCCAGCGCGGCGGTTCGGGAATAGCGTTGCCCAGCCGCCCCAGCAGTAGCCACGCTGCCAGGTGAATCGTAAACACATACACTAGGTCGCTGAGCAAAAACGCGCCTACCGTCAGCGCTTGCACCGCAGGCAGATTGATTTGCCCCAGTGCGCCCACGCCTAGCAGCCCCCAATCCACCAGACGAGTCACCAGCCACTCCAGCAGATCGGCGATGCGGCGTGTTAGATACACCCACAGGTCTTCGCCCACAAAGGCAGACGTGAGCAAGACTCGCGCAAACAGGCCCAACGTCGCCAACATCGCGCCCAGGCCAATCGACACGGGCCAGCCCGCGCCCCGCCGCCACAAAAAGCCGAGCTGTACACCCAGCAGCCCGTAGGGAATGATAAATAAAGCGCTAAGAAACGGGCCCATCAGCACCGACAGCAGCAGCCCCGTCACCAACAGCGACATCCAGGCTGCTCGCGCTCCCCAGCGCAGATACACCAGGGCGATGGGCAGCGGAAAGACGATCCGCATCCAGGGCACCAGGCTGAGATAGTAGCTCACCAGCCACAGCAGCCCCGCCGTGCTGGATAAAAACGCTGTTTCCACTAGCTTGAGCGGGGCTGGCGCTACGTTGACCTGCACGGGCGAAGGTTCAGGCGAGTCGGCGATCGCCAATTCGGGTTCGGCGCTCATTGCCTTTAGCGCCGCGTCCCATTCTGCATCGCTGGACTTGAGGCGATCAGACGATGGACGAGCGGGCGATCGCCAAAGGCAAAATCTGCAAGCTTAGCGTGTCTGGATTAGAGTAGGACTACATCAACTGTTGAGAGACTTCTATGGCACCCAAAAAAGTTGGTGACATGACGATAACAGAGCTAGAGTCGCTCATCATCAAAACCGTAGACATGAAGTTTAGGCTTGTTTTGCGTCCTGCAACACCCGCTGAGCCAGACCAAGTGCGGGCACTTTTGAAGGCAATTGCTAACCGTCGTTGGACACCCCCGGTCGGCGCTCCCACAGCCAGCCAAATGATTTTAGAGGAGCGCAACCAGTGGCGGCAAGGTATGTCGTAGATGCCAGTGTTTTAGCCCATGACCTGAATCCTGATCGTTACACAGCTGAAGCTGCCAATCTTTTATCGGGTTTAGTCGATGGCCATGAACTTTACATTC
Source organism: Thermoleptolyngbya sp. C42_A2020_037 (assembly GCF_015272455.1). Lineage (NCBI taxonomy): Bacteria > Bacillati > Cyanobacteriota > Cyanophyceae > Oculatellales > Oculatellaceae > Thermoleptolyngbya > Thermoleptolyngbya sp. C42_A2020_037. The sequence goes on along the minus strand of NZ_JACYLP010000042.1, from coordinate 11,479 downwards.
CAGAGTTTTGCCTTTTGGAATGCACAAATGTGTTGTGGAAACAGGTTCGCTTCAACGGATTTCCCCAAGTAGACGCAGAGTCGATCATTGCAGATTTTCTCGATCTGCCTTTTCAAGTGGTCGCAGTTTATTTGCTCCTGCCAAACGCTCTCAAAATTGCGCTTAGTCATGGTTTGGCTGTGTACGATTCGCTCTATATGCCCTCGCCCTAGAATTGGGCTGTCCGCTAGTAAGTGTAGACGATCGCCAGGTCAAAGCGGCGCTCGCCATTGGTGTAACCCTTAAACCCATTGCCGACTTTTCAGACCAATAGCGCTGCTAGACCACTCACTTCATGTCATAGCCAAACAGATTGGGGTCTACCTCGTCCAGATTCAGGTCAGCGAGGCCATATTCAGCCCAGCGGCGCGACACCAAATCCGCCGTGTCGGGGTCGGGTTCGAGCTGCTTACCCCAAGGGCGATCGCTCTCTGGATAGATCTTGGTGGTCGCGTCGATGCCCATTTTGCTGCCGAGGCCGGGGCGCTCGGTGGCAAAGTCCAGCGAGTCGAAGGGATTGTCCGGCAAGATGAACACATCCCGCGCTGGGTCCACCTTTGACGTGATCGACCAGACCACCTGGCGCGGATCGCGGACATTGATATCTTTGTCTACCACCACCACAAATTTCGTATAGCTAAACTGCGGCAGCGCACTCCAAAACGCCAGCGCCGCCCGCCGCGCCTGCCCCGGATAGGACTTGTCGATGGACAGGACGGCTACTTTGTAGCTCAAGCCCTCCATCGGCAAGAAAAAGTCCACAATTTCCGGGACTTGCTGCCGCAGAATGGGCGTGTAAATCCGGTTCAGCGCCAGTGCCATCATCGCGTCTTCCTTGGGTGGGCGACCGCTGAAGGCAGTGAGGTAGATCGGATTTTTGCGATGGGTTATGCAGTGGAAGCGGATCAGCGGGCCGTTGGGGTTGGCAGGGCCGTAGTAGCCCATGTGGTCGCCTGCGGGGCCGTCCATCGCCACTTCGCCGGGGGTAATCGTACCCTCTAGCACAAATTCTGAATCGGCAGGCACTTCCAGATCCACCGTTTTACACTTTGCCAGATGCACACCGCCGCCGCCGTAGAGTCCGGCAAAGAGCCACTCCGACATATCAATGGGCAGCGGGGTCGCGGCCGCCATCACCAGCATCGGGTCTACCCCAAGGGCGATCGCCACTTCCAGCTTTTCGCCCCGCTCGGCTGCCTTCCGCAAATGCCGCGTCGCGCCGCGCACCGAGAGCCATTGCACCGTCATCGTGGTTTTGGATTGCAACTGGAGGCGATAGACACCCACATTCACAATCTTGTTTTCGGGGTCTTTGGTAATCATCAGCCCCAGTGTGATCACCTTGCCCGCGTCGTCCGGATACACCCGCAGCAGCGGCAGCTTGGTCAGGTCTACTTGGTCATCCTTCAGCACCACCTGCTGACACGGCGGCAGCAGCTCCCGTTGGGGTTTGGCCTTCACCACGTCAAACAGGGCCTTGCCCAAGTCAACCGCCTGAGAAATCTTCTTGGGCGGGCGGGGTTGATACAGCAGGGCCAGCTTCTTGCCCAGCGCTTCCAGTTCTTCGGGCTGCTCCATGTTCATCGCCCAACAGACGCGCTGCACCGTGCCCATCACGTTCACCGCGACGGGATACTCAGCCCCCTTCACGTTTTCAAACAGCAACGCCGGACCACCGCTTTGCAACAGCCGATTGGCAATTTCGGCAATTTCCAGTTCGGGATCAACCAGCGCCGTAATGCGCCGCAACTGCCCCCGCTGCTCTAGCTGAGCCAAAAATCCCCGCAGGTCTCGCGCCATGATGAAGAACTGTAACGTGTCCTTTCTCATTATCAACGAGATCGGGGCAGTGGTTTTGCGGTGCAGAGATCCACACCCAAATTTGCCAGAAACGTAAACCCGGCAGACTGTAGCCCTCCAACATCCACAAATTGCACGTTGGCAAAGTTTGACCAATTCTGAAAATCGTTATGGACACCAATTACCACAGCGCAAGATCTCAGGTTCGTTCGGGCATTTCGGAAGCAGAAGATGAGGAGTTAGTCCGTCAGCTTTGCACGCTGCTGAGGGCTGAGTGCGCCAGAAGCGGGAGTCCGTGGGTTCAATGTTCGCACCTCGCTGAACTGTATTATTTGCAATACGGTAAGGTGCTGGGGCAACAGTTCCAGCGGGCAGGCTATCCAGCTTCGTGGATGTTTTGGCGGGATCATCGGCAGGTGTTTTCGACCTACGCCACACCGGAGCCAGACAATCCTTACGTTGCAGTGTTTGAAATGGTGAACCCGACTCAGGATTTTCGGTGGAGCGATCGCCCCCACGCCCGTCGTCGCCGCCGCCCATCCACCCAACTCACCCGAAAACTGTAGCAATCCCTATTAAAACGCTCCATCAACTAAGGGTTTACTCTTGCCGATGGAGCGCTGAACGAGAGACATTCGCCATTTCAGTCAGCTATTTTGAGCAGCTTTGAGCAGCGACTAGTTGACTAAACCGGGGGCGATCGCCCGCTCTACCGATAGCTGGCAATGGACGGCACGACTCGGCTACAGTTGCCAAACTGCCAGGAATTCATGAGCGTATGCAGGTCTTCTCGACCACGAGTATTTCCCCCATCCCCAAATAGCGCCGATGGTAACGGGTTATTCAAATAGCTGTATACCGCTGGAGCATGTTCCATAAACGGCTGAACATCCGCCAGACATTGACCCATTAGTTGGGTTGTGGTGCGCGTCTGTTCCAGTTGGTTGCCCAAAGACCAGCGGGCCTGCTGGCTTTCCGCCAGACTGCGCTGGGTTGCATCAAGCTGGCTGCCCAGGCTTTTTATCTGCTGATTGGCATCATAAAGGCGATCATTAAACGTTTGCGCCAGTTTTTTCGACTCTTGCAGCGCTAGCTTCGTGTCATACAGCTCATCGTTCTTCTGCTTGCCATATTCCTTCGCGCTTTGCAGGTCTGTTTTAGTGCTATTCAGTGCTTCGGTCGCGCCCTCAAGCTGCTGGGTGAGATCCGAAACCGTACCGTTTAACTCAGAAAATGCGAGGCGCTGTCCGTAATAACGATACTCTTGAAAACCGAACACCGCAGAACCGACACCGAGCGCCAGCAGGGAAGCTAGCAAGATTGGGCGGAGATGAGACTCTTTGAGAAAAGCAGGATGGAAATCTGTGTGCAGCGTCATGGCAGGCACCCTCCTCCTGATCAGCGATCAGGCTTTCTGGTAGAAGCCTTGCAGATAGAGAGTTTGAAGCGTTTTCTATAGGCTTTGGCTTCCACCCTGATCCTACCTCTGGTAAGCAGAATTGCTCAGTAGGTGCAATTTTTCTTAAGCAGAGCTTATGTACTAAGCTGGGACTGGGTGAACCAAAAGCGATCGCCCTCCTCACAATTGCCAGAAGGAGGGCGATCGCTCAATTCTGACAAAACCCGGCTTCGCTCGACCTAGCCAAACGCAGCCGCGCTGCGAGTGGGCATTTCCTGCTCATCGTCGATCGTCAGCTTGTGGGGCTTGCAGCGCTTGATGCTGAGCTTGATTCCCTGTGCGCCTTCTTGCACTAGATCTTCGACGTAGCCGCCCTTGTGTTGTTCTGCTTCCGTTGCACTGGCAAACGGGCCGAAGTAATAGGTGCAGCGGGGCGAGTCGGTTACAATTTCCACCCACCAGGCCGCACCCACCGTTTGCAAGATTGAGGTCCAGGTTTCTTTCATAAGGCGTTGGGATGTAAGTCTTTGGCTTAAACTGTAGGGTTCTCTTCAGGAAAATTCAATATTTATTACAATCCTTTATGAACCAGCTTCAGCAAAATAAGGCATCCTATGAGCCAGTCTGTTCAAGGGGGCTAAGCTTCTATCCCCTTCCATCCCTAAGACTTCTAGCTCAAGTTTTGTCCCGCCTACAGCATCCCTTGAAATCTGCCCCCCAGATCGTATTGTGTGTGACGTTTAGGCAAAAATTCTGATCACTCCGGGTTTCACTCTATATTTTGCCTCTGCGTTTTTTTCTGCATTTTTTGGGGCATGTTTTCTTGTTTCGGGGGGCAGATGTATACCCAGGTCGTGAATCACTTGGCGATCGCCGGACTGAGCGAGAGCGTACTCGTCCAGCGCTGGCGATAGACCTCATACAGCGCCATGCCCGCGGCCACTGAGGCATTCAGGCTGGCCGTTTTGCCCCGCAGCGGAATCGACACCAGCACATCGCAACTGCGCTGTGTCAGCAGGTTCAGCCCGTCGCCTTCAGAGCCGACCACCAGCACCGTCGCCTTGTGAAACGTGACCGTGTTGATCGACTGCCCCGCTTCTGCGTCGGTGCCGTAAATCCAGAACCCTTCGGCTTTCAACGCTTCGAGCGCTCGTCCCAGGTTGACCACGCGGGCGATCGCCAGGTTTTCCAGCGCACCCGCCGCAACTTTCATCACCGTTGAGGTGACCCCGACCGATCGCCGCTGGGGAATCACAATCCCTTGAGCGCCCAGTGCTTCGGCAGTGCGAATAATTGCGCCCAGGTTGTGGGGATCGGTGATGCCGTCCACTGCCACCAGCACAGGCTGTTCGGTAGCGGCTTTGGCCTGGGCAATCAGGTCGCCCAGTTCTAGATATTCATAGGGAGCCACCTGGGCCACAATGCCCTGATGCGTTGCGCCATGGGTCAACTGATCGAGCCGTCGATTGTCTACTTCGTCGATGACGGCTCCGTTGCTCTTGGCCTTTTGCAGTAGCGTATGGAAGCGGGGATCGTAGCGCAGGCGCGGCGTGACCCAAATGCGGTTAAGCTGGCGATCGCCCTCCAGGGCCGCCACCAGCGTATGACGACCATAGATCAAATCGGGGCTGGCTTCTTCGGATTCATGCAGTTCGTTGCCGAGGCTCTCTGTGGCCCCATAGCGGGCTTCCGAAACGTCCCTAAAGTCCCTCGGCTGGGATGCGCTGCGATCGCTCTCCCAGGCTGGTCGGGGCGGTTTGCGGCCGGGGCGATCGCTCCCGTCTCTGTCTGGCGCAGCGGCCGGGCGGCGGGAAATAGGTCGAACCTGGTCACCGGAAAGGCGGACGGGCCGGTCTGGGCTAAATTTGGCTTTGGCGGGCTTGTCTGCATCACTGCGACGACGGGGAGGGCGATCGCCTGCGGATTGCTCTGACCGCCTCTGATCCGACGGTCTAGCGCTGTAGGAGTCTCTGGCAGGACGAGCGGGGCGATCGCCCGAAAACTTTCTGCCCGCAGGTTTGCCGTAGCGATCGCCAGAGGGCTTTCGACTCGTAGATTCCTCACCGTAGCGATCGCCCGAAGCATCGCCTGCGGCCCGCTCACCGGAGTAGCGATTGCCTGCCGACTTGCTGCCCGCCGACTTTCCGCCCGAAAACTTTCGCCCGCCCCCGCCTACACGCGGCTTGCCCGGTCGGGATGAACCCTGTCCTTTGCGCGGGGACGACCCCCGATTGGAATCGCGGTTTTGAGCAGCCATGAGTCTCCTTCCCTGACGTAGTCGTAGTGTCTAAATGTCTAAGACGCGCCGGGCAGTAAAACCGTCAGCATCTCCGGGTTTCTAGCATAGCGGAGCCAGCCCCGAATTGGGGGAAAACCAACACGATTCCCTGACCAAAGATTTCTTGCAATTTTGTTGCGGTTGCTTAAGCTTGCTGCATCTAAACGGTCAGGCTTTTTTGCTGCCCTCTTCAGGCAAGTCTTCTAGCGGCTGCATCCGTGTCAGCAACTCCTGCAACCGCCCTGGGTTGCTGAGATACAAGTACCCCAGCAGCGTTTCTAGACCTGTGGCCTGACGATAGATTTCGGCATCCACCCGCCGTGGGCCTCGCTGAGCCGCATTGCGCCCTCGCCGCACAATGTCTTGCTCCTGTTCGGTGAGATGGATAGAGAGCGATCGCACCTGGGCGGCCTGGCTTTCGGCCCGCACCTGCTCCACGACTTGCCGATGATAATCTTGAATGCGTTTGGGCGGCAGCAAGCAGGCTACCCGCACATGCAGCTCGTACACTGCATCGCCCACGTAGGCCAGAGCAGCCGGAGAGAGCCGCTGGAGGTCTTGCTCCCGGAGTCCCTTCTCAGCGGGGCACGACCCAGCCGCATCAAGACCGCTTAGCATTCTCTAGAGCCGCCTCGACGTTGGGTTGAATCTTGAAAAATTGCTCCAAACGCACCATTTTGATCGTCTGCATGACGCGGGAGTTGGCGATCAGTTGCAGCTTGCCACTTGCCTGCTGCACTTTCTTTGCCACCTGCACCAGCGCCCCAATGCCGGAGCTATCAATAAAGTCAATCTGGGACATGTCGAGGATGACGCTAGACGGCCCCTCCTCGATATATTTATCGACGACTTTGCGGAAGGTGGGTTCAGAAAACGCATCGAGAAGCCCCGCGAGGCGGAAGACCTGGCTGTTGTCTCGCACCTCCCGAGTGCCGCGCAGGCTCACCGTTAAAGTAAGTGTCTCAGGAATAAGAACCTCCCCGCTGGCGTTCAACTCAGCGCTGTGTCTGGGTAAGTGAATCGAGGCTTAAGTATACTCCAAAGTGAATTTGTGGCCAATAGAACTTTTAGCCGCGTGAGCCGCGCTGTCTATAATCTGCAATCTGCGCCGATACGCCGATGAGTCGATACGCCGATGCCGATACGCCGATGAGGAATGGGGATTTAGCTTGGGTATTTGGGGTGGGGGCGATCGCCCCAAATACACCTTCGACACACTCTGCTAAAAGGCATGAATGTACGGGGCAAATTGAAAGATGGCATCAACTCGAAAAACCAATCAGGGGATGGCTATTTTTGGGCGATCGCCCCCACAGAAAAAGGTCGTCAAGCAATTAGAACCCTCGCGTTTATTGAGCAGCCATCCATCCATATTTTTCGGCCAATCAACCGGCCGATCAATCAGATTTCCTGAACCGAACTTCAGGACGGTTTTTCGGCTTTTTCTCCTTCGGATGTGCCCTTGATCCTTACAGGGATTCCCTCGGTCATGAAGTGCTTAATCAGATCAGCAAACTCTTCTTCCTTAGTTTTTTCCTTTTTCTTCTCAGCAGGCTTGTTGAACAAGAATGAACACGCAAATGCAAACCCAATAAAGATCCACTCTGCACCTGTCATAGATTATAGTGATCCAAATTCAACAAAACATTAAGAATACGGCTCAGGCAAAGTAAATCCCTGAGTTTGCGGAACTTTTTCCAATTGCAAGGTGGTCGCGAGGCTACGCCAAAGCCCCTGCCCCAGGCTGCTTTCACGGAGAGACGCTAGACCAAAAAGCACTAACTTCAGATGGGAGCTAGAGCATAGGGGCTAGGCATTGCAAAATGCAACAACAGTTCTAAAGACAGCAACTAGCTACAGTCAAGACAGTCAAAATCCTGCTTCAAAAATCAGATCCCTTAAAGATAAGGTATGATTCTGGATTTCGATCTGCTAAATTCTCAATCATTCTAAGACCGTATTTGCCGAACGAATCTTAAGAACTGTGTTAGAAAGAACTGTGTCAGAACATCAATCCGCACCTACCTAAGTTGATGTCCTCAATTAAATTTCATTCCTGAATCTTTAGCGATTGCCCCTGGCTTGAGAGTAAACCGATTCTTAAGAAACTTTCCTAAGAAACGTTTTCAATAAGTTCAGCGGGCTGGAAGCGGATAGCATCCATTCTAAGCACAAATTTTAAAAAATCAAGAGAAAAACAAAAAAGTCTTTTATCGTACTGCCTTTTTTCGTGTCATGGAAGAGGGGAGAAAGCCTTGGCTTTAGGCAGCGGACTGAGTTTGCACTTCCTTTTGCACTTTCTGACGAAAGCGCTTTGCCCACTGGCGTTTGCCCCCTCTAGCCAAATGCCCCCTCTAGCCAAATGATGGAGTCAGGCCAGTTCCCTGAGCAGTGCTGCTGTAGCGATAGGCGTTACTAGCGTATTGGCACAGAGAATCCCCGACGCAGCGGCCGCCGGAACCCCAATCCCTGGTAGGGTACTGTCACCGACGCGATAGAGGCCGCGAATGGGCGTGTGGGTGCTGGGAAACCGGCCCTGATAGGCGGCGATCGCCGGGCCATAGGTCCCCCGATGGCGGCGCAGGTAGCGGGCATGGGTGAGCGGTGTGCCGATTCGCTCTAGCACGAGGCGATCGTGCACGTCGGGAATCACCCGCTCCAGCGCTCGATAAAGCGGCTCTGCCCGTTCTCGCTTGCGGGCTTCGTAGGTTTCATCGCGCTGCCAGCCATCGTAGGGTTCCAGCGTGTAGGCATGGACGACGTGATGACCTGACGGCGCGAGGCTGGCATCCCACACCGAGGGAATCGAAATCATGCAGGTGTGGCCCGGCGCAGCCAGGTCGTAGCGCTCAACCGGATCTTGCACCACGACATGATGGCCAGTGAGTCCCTCTAGCCCGTCGGCGCGGATGCCCAAGTGCAGGTGCATAAAGCTATCTACAGCGGGGGTTTCCAGAGCGCTCTGACGGTAGTCTTCGGGCAAATCACCGGGCTTGAGCAGGTGCGTGTAGGTGTCCCAGAGGGTGGCGTTGGAAATGACGGTCTTTGCAGCGATCGCCTCGCCCGACCGCAGCCGCACGCCCACCGCCTGCCCGTTTTCTACCAAAATTTGCTCCACATGGGCATTCAGCCGCAGCCTGCCGCCCCATTTCTCCAGCCCACGCACGAGGGCTTGCACGATCGCCCCGCTGCCGCCCAGCGGATAGTCCACCACAGAATTTGTGCGTTCGCCAAACATAAACGCCATCTCTGGCGCGACCGTTCCCGCCGCAGGCAGCCCCGACAGCAAGAAGCATTCCAGGTCTACCAACCGCCGCACCCACGGATCGCGCACAGTTTGATCCAGCAGATCACCCGCCGAGGACTGGAGCGATCGCACTTGGGGCAGCAGCTTGAGCAGCGCCCAGGGATAGCGGCTTAGCAAAACTGGCACCAGTTGCCAGTCTGCCCGCAGCGCCAGGGTGGGGATGTCGCGCAGCCCGTTGTAAATCTGGAGGAACCGCTGCTCTAGCTGGGCAAGCTCTCGCGCACCCTGGGGCGTGATCTCGGCCACGGCAGCCCGATAGCGATCGCCCTGGCAATGGACCGGAAACGTGCCCTCTGGAAAGTGGTAGTGACCCAGTGGGTCGTAGGGTACGGCAGTTACCGATTCGCCCAGCACCTCCAGCACTTGCTTGAGCGGATTGAGCGATCGCCCGTCACTCAGTCCGCAATAGAAAGAGGGGCCTGAATCAAAATGAAAGCCCTGCTGCGAAAAGCTGTGGGCCGCACCACCCGGAATCGCGTGGCTTTCGCACACCAGCACCCGCCGCCCATATCGCGCCAGCAGCGCCGCCGCCGTCAGCCCGCCGATGCCGCTGCCAATGACCACAACCTCATACAGATTATCGATTTGTTGATTGGGGAATGAGGTATTCATGGGAGGCGAATCGACGGAACCTGTTGAGAGCGCAAAAATAGACCGGAAAATACGGAGAAAGGGCGATCGCTCCCTGATGGGAAAATATGCCGATTTGGGTACGATGTGTGCGGATCTTCCTCATTTCGACGGTTTGCTGCCGTCCAAACCTCAGTCTAGCGCCTGCTTTAGCCTCAGTCGGTCGTCTACCCAGCCCATTGCGAGCAACCTGCCATGTCATCTGTAAACTTCGTCGGCTCCGAGTTTCCCATCAACACGATTACAACAGGCAGTCAGAGTACGTCACTACTCACCGCTGAGGCATTCTCGACGAGGGCGATCGCAGTAGACGGCAGCGGCGGGTTTGTGGTGGTGTGGACGGGGCCAGACGGCAGTGGCTCAAACACGGGAATTTACGCCAGACGGTTCGATAGCGCGGGTGTGGCACAGAGTCTGTTTGATGCGGCCTCCAGTGCCCTAGTCAGCACAGATGCCCGCATTAATACGACAACCGCTAATATCCAGCGACTTGCCAGCGTCGCAGCGGATGCCGACGGCAACTTTATTGTGGTGTGGGAAAGCATCCAAGACCCGGTAACGGGTGATTCAGGCGTTTATGCTCAGCGCTTTGATAAAGATGGCAACCGCATCGGTGGCGAAACCCAGATTCACACTAACGTCCTGGGCGAACAGACCGAGGTCAGCGTGGCGATGGCTCCCACGGGCGAGTTTGTGGTGACCTGGACTAGCGATGTGGGCGACGGCAGCGGAACTGGGGTGTTTGTGCGGCGCTTCAACAGCGCGGGCGCGGCGCAGCCAATCGAACCACCGATAGGCCCTGCCAGCACCGACGATGTCCAGGTCAATACAACGACAGACCTGGATCAGCGTTTTTCTAACGTGGCGATCGCCCCCGACAGCAGCTTTGTCGTCACTTGGTCGAGCGTTGGGCAAGACGGCAGTGGCTTCGGCGTTTATGCCCAAAAGTTCAGCAGTACGGGCGCACGAGTCGGCACGGAATTCCCTGTCAACAGCACCACTGCCAGCAATCAGCAAAATTCCCATGTGGCGATCGCCCCTGATGGCAACTTTGTCATTACCTGGTCGAGCGAAAACCAGGACGGCTCTAGCTGGGGCGTGTACGCCCGCCTGTTTGACAGCAATGGTGACCCGCTGACGGGCGAAATCCTTGTCAACCAGTTCACCACAGGCGAGCAGCGTTATTCCACGGTGGCAATGGATAGCGACGGCAACTTTGTCGTCACCTGGCAAAGCTTTAGCCAGCCTTCTGAAACTGTGACGACCACGGGCATTGTGGCGCGGCGCTTCAGCAGAACGGGCACTCCTCTGGGTGACGAGTTTCTGGTCAACACCACCACCCCAGGCGATCAGCGCTTCCCTGCCGTTGGTGTTGCTCCCAGCGGCAATTTTGTCGTCGTTTGGACGGGGCCCGACGCTAACGGCACCGGTGTCTATGGACAGCGGTTTTCGCCGCCCACCAGCACCGCGCCGACCGATATCCTGCTAACGCCTGCCAGTTTTCCAGAAAACTCCCCGCTAGATACCGTCATTGGGAATCTCTCCGCCATTGACCCCGATGGAGATACTGTCACCAATTTTGAACTGATTGATTCAGTCAATTTTCCAGATAACGCTAGTTTTGAAATTCAAACTGGGCCCGGCGGGCCGATTTTGGTGCTGCGGGCGGCGGCGGATTTTGAGACAAAGAACAGCTACACCATCAAAATTCGGGCAACCGATCCGAGTGGATTGAGCTACGAAAAAGAAGTGGTGGTGGCGGTGACGAACGTCAATGAGGCACCCACTGCTATTAATCTTGATCCGCAGTCTGTGGATGAGAACTCGCCCATTGGCACAGAAGTTGGCATATTCACAACCATTGATCCTGATTTTGTTGACACCCACACCTACACACTCGTCTCCGGCACAGGCGACACCGACAACGCCAGCTTCACGATTGTCGGCAACCAACTCCGGCTGAACGTTTCACCCGACTTTGAAACGAAAGATAGCTATACCATTCGCGTCCGCACGACTGACAGCG
>NZ_JACYLP010000023.1:0-57459 GCF_015272455.1 Thermoleptolyngbya sp. C42_A2020_037 | reverse complement strand
AGTGGGATTGGATTGTCGATGCTCTATGTGTAGCGGGTATTTAGAGAATTGATATTACCGCTCTGGGGATTGACGATAGCGAGGTGTTTCAATCCCTGGAAGGGATTTGGGGGTTTTGCGACCACTCGTCCGATTGTCGACAAAGGCGAGGTACCGTTTGTTTCAATCCCTGGAAGGGATTTGGGGGTTTTGCGACGGGGGTGGTAAAGAGAGTCGTGTGATTGACGTGCATGTTTCAATCCCTGGAAGGGATTTGGGGGTTTTGCGACATCGTCCGGCTGCTGCCGTTGCCCGCGTCGGCGCAGCCCAGCCCATAGGGTTTCAATCCCTGGAAGGGATTTGGGGGTTTTGCGACCGCAACCCAGTTCCAGACGGGTGGTGATTTGGTGAATTCGTTTCAATCCCTGGAAGGGATTTGGGGGTTTTGCGACGCAGAATCTCTGCCAGACCTCAGGATAGTCGGCGAGTTCCAGTTTCAATCCCTGGAAGGGATTTGGGGGTTTTGCGACCTTAGAAAGAATCTCCACTTCAGCAGAGATTCCGTCGTTTCAATCCCTGGAAGGGATTTGGGGGTTTTGCGACCCTCTTGGACTTCTTCGATCTCCTCCTCAAGATCTTCGACTCTGTTTCAATCCCTGGAAGGGATTTGGGGGTTTTGCGACGTGATTTGAAAGAGGTTCTGAAAATCAAAGGTTGGTTTCAATCCCTGGAAGGGATTTGGGGGTTTTGCGACCCCTACCTTCTTTAATGATAGCATATTTTGCTAGCATCAGTTTCAATCCCTGGAAGGGATTTGGGGGTTTTGCGACCTGGCATCACAATACACCCAGCGCTGTGCCTTCCAATCGGTTTCAATCCCTGGAAGGGATTTGGGGGTTTTGCGACCTAGTAGCGATCCGCAAGGATCGCCTCGGTGTAGAGTTTCAATCCCTGGAAGGGATTTGGGGGTTTTGCGACCCTTGTTCCTGGATTCAGTATTCTGGAAGGGACGCTGGGTTTCAATCCCTGGAAGGGATTTGGGGGTTTTGCGACCGAGAGGGTTGCATCGACTTTGGAAAGCTTCTCAAAGCCCTCTTGTTTCAATCCCTGGAAGGGATTTGGGGGTTTTGCGACCCTGGTTGATCGGTAACTCAATTCCTGATAGCAAAAGCAGTTTCAATCCCTGGAAGGGATTTGGGGGTTTTGCGACCTGCCACGCTGCCTATTTTCAGATACGAATTGCCGTGCTGTTTCAATCCCTGGAAGGGATTTGGGGGTTTTGCGACCTGTGCGCTTTTCGTGCGATCGCCGCCTTCCTTCCCACAGTTTCAATCCCTGGAAGGGATTTGGGGGTTTTGCGACTGCTAAGGCCGCTGGAATTGAGATCGGTAATGCAGGTTTCAATCCCTGGAAGGGATTTGGGGGTTTTGCGACCGCTGCCTCTGCTTCAAGATCAAATAGAAACTCGTTCACGTTTCAATCCCTGGAAGGGATTTGGGGGTTTTGCGACTTGCGAGAGCAATTGGGGCTAGAGTACAAGGCAGGGTTTCAATCCCTGGAAGGGATTTGGGGGTTTTGCGACCGATGTGGGGGCCTTGCCCGTACTGACTGTACAGGTTTCAATCCCTGGAAGGGATTTGGGGGTTTTGCGACCCGCCCCTTAGTACGACGACCACCCTCTCGTACGACGTTTCAATCCCTGGAAGGGATTTGGGGGTTTTGCGACCGATCGCTTCTCTGGCTTGTCGTTCGAGGTGGTTGGTTTCAATCCCTGGAAGGGATTTGGGGGTTTTGCGACCGATAGTGGGATTGTGGATTCCTCCTGGATTTTAGAAGTTTCAATCCCTGGAAGGGATTTGGGGGTTTTGCGACCCTAGGCGATTCTAGAGGCTTCTGTGTGAATTCTTGATAGGTCGTTTCAATCCCTGGAAGGGATTTGGGGGTTTTGCGACCTCTGCCCCAAAGTTTTCTGGCGGCACAATCAGCGTGTGTTTCAATCCCTGGAAGGGATTTGGGGGTTTTGCGACCGAAAGATACCTCTGAGATTAGATCGCTGTTTTTGCCAGTTTCAATCCCTGGAAGGGATTTGGGGGTTTTGCGACCATCGGTGGGTACGATCGGCGGGTGCCTAAATCAGGTTTCAATCCCTGGAAGGGATTTGGGGGTTTTGCGACCCGAATCCTTCTAGCGGATCACCCGGAAACACGCAGTTTCAATCCCTGGAAGGGATTTGGGGGTTTTGCGACCTGGGCGTAGGCTCGAACGACGTAAAAAGCATTGTGTTTCAATCCCTGGAAGGGATTTGGGGGTTTTGCGACGCGCCAACCCGGTCACTGTGAGATCCGTGGTTGTAGGTCGGTTTCAATCCCTGGAAGGGATTTGGGGGTTTTGCGACCGTGCTTTTTCACCCAGATCGATTGCACGAAATAAGAGAGTTTCAATCCCTGGAAGGGATTTGGGGGTTTTGCGACCCTCCAGAATTTGATTGGCGCGCCCAATGCCGTCGACGACCCCGTTTCAATCCCTGGAAGGGATTTGGGGGTTTTGCGACCTTCAATCCCGACACCAACCGATGGGCCGCTAAGGAGTTTCAATCCCTGGAAGGGATTTGGGGGTTTTGCGACCATCAGGCTACGAATTTTGCCCTTCAGTACCGCATAGTTTCAATCCCTGGAAGGGATTTGGGGGTTTTGCGACGGGCGATCGCACTCGACGGCGATAGAAGCGGTTTAGTTTCAATCCCTGGAAGGGATTTGGGGGTTTTGCGACCATTTGGTTTCAGTGGATTGGGTCAAGCCGTATAGTTTCAATCCCTGGAAGGGATTTGGGGGTTTTGCGACACCATGACCCCCAGGCAGGCGCAGAAATACATGCGTTTCAATCCCTGGAAGGGATTTGGGGGTTTTGCGACCCACAGACGCAAGTTGCCCTCGCCTATCACACCCAAAGTTTCAATCCCTGGAAGGGATTTGGGGGTTTTGCGACAGCCACTCCACAAAGCTCGGCTGGGCATCCAGACTGTAGTTTCAATCCCTGGAAGGGATTTGGGGGTTTTGCGACCGGGAACACCTTGTCTCCTGGAGTCTCGGCACGGTTGGGTTTCAATCCCTGGAAGGGATTTGGGGGTTTTGCGACTCAAAAATGATCCAGCCCTCGCGGGTCTGAATGTTTCAATCCCTGGAAGGGATTTGGGGGTTTTGCGACGCGGATGGCTCGACCCTGCGGGGAGTTGGCAGCAGCTCTAGCCGATCGGTTTCAATCCCTGGAAGGGATTTGGGGGTTTTGCGACCAGCAAGTGCCGGTCTTCGCGATGCACCGTACCTTTGGTTTCAATCCCTGGAAGGGATTTGGGGGTTTTGCGACGGAATCCACAACTCAAGCCGCACTAAACCTGATTGAAGTTTCAATCCCTGGAAGGGATTTGGGGGTTTTGCGACAAGCGCTCACGACACTACAGCGATCCGGTAGCGTACCGTTTCAATCCCTGGAAGGGATTTGGGGGTTTTGCGACGCTTCAATCAACTCGGCAACGCGCCCCCCGTGATGAGTTTCAATCCCTGGAAGGGATTTGGGGGTTTTGCGACCATCGGGCTTCCGCAAAAGTAGGACGAACGAGCTGGTCAAAGGTTTCAATCCCTGGAAGGGATTTGGGGGTTTTGCGACGAACTATGGGCTAGCTCCGTTTGAGCGGGCAAACGGTTTCAATCCCTGGAAGGGATTTGGGGGTTTTGCGACTTGAATTCCCTGGCTACGAATACGCAGTCGAAGTGTTTCAATCCCTGGAAGGGATTTGGGGGTTTTGCGACCTGCGTCGATCTACGCAAAAGCAGCAGTACAGAGGTTTCAATCCCTGGAAGGGATTTGGGGGTTTTGCGACTTTGCGCGGGTTCTCTCGTTTGAAGATTTGCCAGCCCACTTGGTTTCAATCCCTGGAAGGGATTTGGGGGTTTTGCGACCCCACGGATCGTACCCACGGATCGTACCTGGCTACTCTTGGTTTCAATCCCTGGAAGGGATTTGGGGGTTTTGCGACTTTGCAACTGAATTGGTGCAATTTGGATCAACTCAAGTTTCAATCCCTGGAAGGGATTTGGGGGTTTTGCGACAAACGGGCTGGTGGGCATGCAAGCTGTAGTGGCTAACGTTTCAATCCCTGGAAGGGATTTGGGGGTTTTGCGACTTCTGATCTCCTTTTGCGCCTCCCTTAGAGTAGATAGGTTTCAATCCCTGGAAGGGATTTGGGGGTTTTGCGACACTCTCATATGGAAGGGTGGGTGCCCCGCGATGCCGTTTCAATCCCTGGAAGGGATTTGGGGGTTTTGCGACACGAACTGGCTTAGATGCAGCAAAGCGATCGCAAGTTTCAATCCCTGGAAGGGATTTGGGGGTTTTGCGACAATCGTGGTGCTGCTCCGCAACGCCATCCTGGCGCAAGTTTCAATCCCTGGAAGGGATTTGGGGGTTTTGCGACAGGCGTAGCGTATCTTATCTTCCCCCAATCCGTACTTATCCCGGTTTCAATCCCTGGAAGGGATTTGGGGGTTTTGCGACCCAGAAGCACCAAAACTAAGCAACACCCTCACGATCGTGAGGTTTCAATCCCTGGAAGGGATTTGGGGGTTTTGCGACGGACTGCTCGCGCCACCCCCGATCGAGAAGATCCACAGTTTCAATCCCTGGAAGGGATTTGGGGGTTTTGCGACCTTGAGATCTTTCAGTGTCAACGTCCCGTCCGACTGGTTTCAATCCCTGGAAGGGATTTGGGGGTTTTGCGACGGTGCAACGTTGAGGGCGTAGATTCGCAACTGCCCTTCGTTTCAATCCCTGGAAGGGATTTGGGGGTTTTGCGACCAGCTTCGTCGCTTTTGCCATTTTTCAAAATGTTTCAGACTGCCCTTCGTTTCAATCCCTGGAAGGGATTTGGGGGTTTTGCGACCCTGACGGCAACGCCGTTGGGCGATATCCGCGCCACCCAGTTTCAATCCCTGGAAGGGATTTGGGGGTTTTGCGACAGTTGTCAGCCCTGACGGAATGGCGATCGCACTCTGGTATGGGTTTCAATCCCTGGAAGGGATTTGGGGGTTTTGCGACCTCCGTTCGCAAGTCTTGGGAGAGAATGATCCGCGTCAGTTTCAATCCCTGGAAGGGATTTGGGGGTTTTGCGACGAACGATATTTTGGAAATTGCGATCACCGGTATTGCGGTTTCAATCCCTGGAAGGGATTTGGGGGTTTTGCGACAAGGGTGGGTGCCCCGCGACGTTTCATGTGAAATCGTTTCAATCCCTGGAAGGGATTTGGGGGTTTTGCGACCGATCCCTCCTGTTGGAGGTTTCTGTGTAAATTGGGTTTCAATCCCTGGAAGGGATTTGGGGGTTTTGCGACGTTTGCGGAACCCTGCTGCGCCCACACGAGAGTGTAGGGATGTTTCAATCCCTGGAAGGGATTTGGGGGTTTTGCGACTTGATCTTTCGGTAATGCCCGTAGGGCACGTTGTAGACGCCAGTTTCAATCCCTGGAAGGGATTTGGGGGTTTTGCGACCCTCCCCTAGCCCGTTTCCGATTCTCCGAGGAAGTGTTTCAATCCCTGGAAGGGATTTGGGGGTTTTGCGACAATCAATTGAATGCGATCGCCTATCACGTAGCTGAGGTTTCAATCCCTGGAAGGGATTTGGGGGTTTTGCGACCCTAAGCTCGATCTAGGCGATCTGGGAGCCAATCTCCGGTTTCAATCCCTGGAAGGGATTTGGGGGTTTTGCGACTTTCGCGCCTCAGAAACTCACTCCCAACGATTTTTGTTTCAATCCCTGGAAGGGATTTGGGGGTTTTGCGACAATCTCTACTACAGGCAGTCACACGCACACGAATTCGTTTCAATCCCTGGAAGGGATTTGGGGGTTTTGCGACCGGCAATTTTGAATTCCAAGCTTTGCCAGTTTTTGCCCGACAGTTTCAATCCCTGGAAGGGATTTGGGGGTTTTGCGACCGATCTTTGTTCCCTGCCTGACGGACTGGCTTCCTGGCGTTTCAATCCCTGGAAGGGATTTGGGGGTTTTGCGACGCAATGAGCAAGCCGAACTGAAACCATTTTGTGATGGTTTCAATCCCTGGAAGGGATTTGGGGGTTTTGCGACCGTTGAGAGAGCAATTTTTTGTGGATTCGACCACAGAGTTTCAATCCCTGGAAGGGATTTGGGGGTTTTGCGACGGAACGGCTTACCCTCATTGACGAGCTGCACATAGGTTTCAATCCCTGGAAGGGATTTGGGGGTTTTGCGACCCCATAGTTCGTGACGGGCATCCGGCGATCTGGAGAGGTTTCAATCCCTGGAAGGGATTTGGGGGTTTTGCGACAAATCGTAGTATCGCGGCTCTATCCCAGCGATCTCAGGTTTCAATCCCTGGAAGGGATTTGGGGGTTTTGCGACTGACGGGTCAACATCACTCGTGCGAGATCCCGATGTTTCAATCCCTGGAAGGGATTTGGGGGTTTTGCGACCTGGGTTGAACCGCATTTCCCGTTCATACCCATCAAGTTTCAATCCCTGGAAGGGATTTGGGGGTTTTGCGACTCATACTGGCGACACCGTTGCGCGCGTCAACTCCAGTTTCAATCCCTGGAAGGGATTTGGGGGTTTTGCGACCCGCCGTTTGGCAACTGGGGCGATCGCAACTTTGCTCAGTTTCAATCCCTGGAAGGGATTTGGGGGTTTTGCGACCAATCCGCCGTTTGGCAACTGGGGCGATCGCAACTTTGCTCAGTTTCAATCCCTGGAAGGGATTTGGGGGTTTTGCGACTGGTTATTGAGCCGCAGGTTGGCAGCATCCACCAGAGTTTCAATCCCTGGAAGGGATTTGGGGGTTTTGCGACCTGAAAGAAATAGGCGCTGGATCGCACAAGGCTATCGTTTCAATCCCTGGAAGGGATTTGGGGGTTTTGCGACAGTCGCGCAGCTCTCTGGCGATGCCGTAGGGCTTGTTTCAATCCCTGGAAGGGATTTGGGGGTTTTGCGACGGAACCTTCCGCCCGGAAGCGCGGCGGCTAGTTTCGCTGTTTCAATCCCTGGAAGGGATTTGGGGGTTTTGCGACGGGCTGCGGTCTGAAGAATCGCTCAACCGCTACGGAGCCGTGTTTCAATCCCTGGAAGGGATTTGGGGGTTTTGCGACCCATAAGTATACATCACGCCCAGCGAAGCGGTAGCTGGTTTCAATCCCTGGAAGGGATTTGGGGGTTTT
The DNA here is from genome assembly GCF_015272455.1 of Thermoleptolyngbya sp. C42_A2020_037. Taxonomy (NCBI): domain Bacteria; kingdom Bacillati; phylum Cyanobacteriota; class Cyanophyceae; order Oculatellales; family Oculatellaceae; genus Thermoleptolyngbya; species Thermoleptolyngbya sp. C42_A2020_037. The sequence continues at coordinate 50,244 of NZ_JACYLP010000023.1, read as the reverse complement.
GCGACACTCGATCGCGGCGGCTACGTTGAACGGCTCAAAGAAGCGAGTTTCAATCCCTGGAAGGGATTTGGGGGTTTTGCGACTCCTGTGGCGGCGCGCCCTTGTCCATCATCAAGCAATACATTGGTTTCAATCCCTGGAAGGGATTTGGGGGTTTTGCGACAGTCCTTCCCACCGTTGCCGTAGTTCCGTGGCGATCGCCCCGTTTCAATCCCTGGAAGGGATTTGGGGGTTTTGCGACTGCGACCGCCAGTCTGGTCAGTCTGTCGCCCCCACTCCAACAAGTTTCAATCCCTGGAAGGGATTTGGGGGTTTTGCGACGCATCGACAAAGTTGTGGTGTTCTGCCCGGTTGCGCTGTTTCAATCCCTGGAAGGGATTTGGGGGTTTTGCGACGCAGATTCCCTTCCTGGACGCCTTCACTTAAGATGCTGTTTCAATCCCTGGAAGGGATTTGGGGGTTTTGCGACCCCCATTGATGCATTTCGCCCTGCCTTTTACTCAGAAGTTTCAATCCCTGGAAGGGATTTGGGGGTTTTGCGACAAGGTGGCGCGGCTGCATGAGCAGATTGCCCGTACCCGCAAAGTTTCAATCCCTGGAAGGGATTTGGGGGTTTTGCGACCCTTCCCGGTCGCGACCGCTGAGGTGCCGGGCGAAGTTTCAATCCCTGGAAGGGATTTGGGGGTTTTGCGACCTCGGGCCTTCCGGCTCACGATTGCGGCGTGCGTCCTGAAGGGTTTCAATCCCTGGAAGGGATTTGGGGGTTTTGCGACGGCGGGACTCTGTGATCCTTAGTATATTCAATTTTCGAGGTTCAAATGCGCGAATCGATCGCGGATTTGCATATTCAGCCGATTGGATATGCCAAGTCATATTAGACATTCACCGCGATCGCACGTCTATCAAGCGTTTGGGAGCTTGCGCGAACCGCTCTTGCAAGAGCGATCGCCCGACCCAAGATAGACCAAGCCCTTCCGCCTTTTCAGCAGAGGTTGCTGCAAAAACAGCCTACCTCTCGCGCAGGCATAGCTCAATTTTAAGCAAAAAAGATGGTATCGTCACGCACTGCCTCTCCGCCTATGCGCTCTACTTTGCCATAGCAACAGGCACAGAGCGTATAAAACCGAATGCTATCTTGCTCCGGTTTGATTAGCTTGCTCAGGCGCAATCGCAGCTTGGCGTACTGTGTTTCTGTAATGGTGCATTCAAACACGCTGAACTGCATCCACTGACCGTAGGACTTCAAAACTTTGTGAATTTTAGTTCGGCGCTTGTCATCCGAGATGTCGTAGGAAATCACCAGATACATGGCTTTGCTATTTGATAATCAGCGGTGGATATTTGTCTGTTTGTTGCATCAAGAACTTTGCCAAAAGCCGCGCCTGGATTTCAAAACTCTCCTGATACGTGCATTTCTTATTCAAAACCGGGTGCGAAAAAGAGGACTGCTTCTTTTGCTCATAGAGCCGCAAAAACGTCCGCCGCCCCTCATCCAACAGCGCCACTGCATGGCTAATTGGCTCAGTGGTGAAATCTTCAGGAGTCAGTGACTTGCGATTCACCGCCGATAGGACTACTGCATCTACCACCAGTGGGCGAAACTCTTCCATTAGATCCAGCGCCAGCGACGGTCTGCCATAGCGCTGGACATGCAGGTATCCCAGATAGGGGTCAAACCCGACAATGTTAATTGCGCCTTGCACATCATGCCGCAACAGCGCGTAGCCGAAACTGAGCAGCGCATTCACCGGGTCTGTTGGCGGGCGGCGATTGCGGGTGCAAAAGGTGAATCCTTCCTGACGAATCAACTGTCCAAAGTTGGCAAAATAAGCCGCGCTGCCGGCCCCTTCTAGCCCGCGCAAAGAATCAATCGAGTCTGTTGTGTCAATTGGGGCGATCGCCTGTTCCAGTCGCGTAATTCCTTCCTTCAAGTCGAGGGTAGGATAGTCTCGCTGGGCACGCATTAGCGTGTTGCGATAGTTTTTCAGCTTTCCTCGAATTACACTCCGAGCGACATGAATCGCTGCTGCTGTATCTCCTGCTGCGCTCCATTGGGCAGCCCGCAGCAGCACGTTTTTTGTTAGCGGCGGCTCCAGTCGCCCCAGATATCGGCCCGTTGCCGTCAAAAACGTGAGGGGAATCTGGCGTTCTAAAAGCTCAATCATTGCTGCTGGAGACACCGTTGCCCGCCCCAGCACCACAATCCCATCTACCTTGATCAGCGGCACATCCAGCAGCGTTTTTTGGTTTGCCCGCACCTTTAGCCGCTCATCGGTTTTGCCAATGAAGGCATCTTCTTGAGTAATATAAACGGTTCCCATTGTTAACCTTTCTCCTAACTCGTCTCCTAACTTTTCTCCTGGTATTGGTTGACCTGGGCCGCTGCTCGTGGCAGACATTGGGCATAGAGGCTACAGCCCTTGCAACGCGGCGTATAGACCGCAGGCGGCATGGTTCCCGTTTCCAGCAGGGTTTTGACTTGGTCGATGGTGGCGATCGCCCGCTGTCGTAGCTCTGGCGTGAGGGCGATCGCCTGCCGCTGGTGCGATTGGGCATAGTAGACATAGCCCATCGTCACCGGCTGGCCCGTCATCTCCTCCAGGCATAGCGCCTGCGCGCACACCTGCAAGGCATCATTCTCAAACTCGCCCGTGGCGCTGCGCTTATACTCCACTGGGTAATATTTGCCATTTTCCGCCTCGATCAAATCGGCCTTACCCACTAGCCCATAGCGCTCCGACCGCAGCCAGATCGCCCGCACTTGCCACGTCTCTTCCCGATGCCCTGCCCCCAGCGAATGGACGCGATCGTGCAGCCCCGTCCCCTCCAGCGTGTAGTGATTGTCCACAAACTCCCCTGCACAAAACATCCGCCAGCAGCGATGCGGGCAATAGGTGTACTGGTTGAGCGCCGCAATGGGTACATCTTCAAGATTCATGGCTCTTGCTTGCGAGAATCAAAATTGAGATTAATGGTTACGCCCTTTTCCAGGTATTTTCCCAGCGCCTCGCCAAACTGCTGTTCCGTCGATTTGGGTGGCGGCGATTCTTTTAGGCAAGCCAGCATAAAGCCAGCGATCATCACAGAGAGGGTGATCACGTCCATATCGGTTTCAGTCGGTTTCAGGTAGATGGATAAGTTAACGAGGTCAGAAATGAGTCGTGGCTAGGCGAGTCGCCGGGTCATGCCCATGCCCATTGGCGTTTTGCGACCCACTCCGGCATATAGCGCAAAGTCTGCCAGCGTGTTGAGCTGGCGAATCGTTTCCGTATCTGCCGCTCCCATAATGCGAAACGAAAGGTTTCCCACACAGCCAATGAACTTGCTCCGGGCATCTTTCACCAACTCTGTGCGAATGTCAAAATAACTTGGAAATAGATGCTCGATAATCGACTCTGGGAACGGAATGTTGCTGTATTCATTCCATCGCCTCAGCAAACTGCCAAAGACATTTTCTCGGCTGGGCAGGGCAGAATCAAACGTCCCCTGGCGAAAGGCAGTCGGTGTGAAAAAGCGGAAATGAATCTGCGGCTCCTCCCGCGAGGCTGTTTCGTATAGCTGCTGATAGGGCGCAAAGCCTGCCCAGGGCTGAGTCGATTGTGGTGTTCCCAAGATGCTGGTGATGTGTAAATCAGCCGCCCCCAGATGCCAGGAATGCTGAGGGTTTAGGTTCAGCCATAGCCGAGACAGGTTGCCAAAGAGCTGATCATCCAGCAGCGAGATGCGCCACCAGCACGGTGTCTCTGCCGGAATGGGGCGAGAATGCTGCCACTGCAAGCAATCGGGGCGATCGCCCTTTTGCAGGGGGCTGAGCGCAAAGGCTTTGTTGGCAGTCTGGGCATGGAGGCGATCGCCCAATTCATAATCTACAGAACTCACCAGCGTCAAAAACAACGCATGAAGATGTTTTCCAGTAAGATAACCGGGCTGGATGGGCGATCGGGCTTGCAGATTGAGGATAAGACTGTGGGGCATGGCTTAAGCAACCCAAAATTCTTCGTTGTCAGGACTTTGCAAGGTAACCCCAGCAGCGGCGATCGCGAGAATGCCAGAAAGACTGGGGAAAAATAGGTATTCCTTGGGAGTTGGGCGATCGCGGCCAGAAACATGAATGGGATAGCACTCTAGTCCTTGCTTTCGTAATTTGACAATTGCCCATCGATTTTTATTATGTTCTTTGACAACAACCCCTGGAATTAGCTGTTTCTCAATTTCTTTAATTAAGGCTGTAGGACGAGTTGAGTCGCCAATCATACGCTTGATGGAGCAGTTTTCAAAGGCAAATAATCTGCAAAGGTAGTTATTGTCAAACTCTTCTAGGCTATCGACACATAGAGAGAATGCCAGAGAATAAGGTTGCTCCGCTCTGCTTAAAGCGATGATTTGCTCTCCATCTGATTCAAATTCGTAAAATCTGAGAAGATGCATGGGATCGATTATGACTTCCCCAGCTTCATCCAGTAAAAGTTTGTGAGGGTCCTGAACCTTCAGACTCTCAAAAAAGCTATCCCTAAATCGAAACAATGGACTATAGCTGGTGTGAAGAATCTTAGCGTAATTACGAAGATCCCCCGCCAGATCAAAATTTTCTTCTAGGAGGGATTCTACTGAAGTAATGGAAGCACGACCTGTCTGAATATCTTCATAGTCTTCTGGACAGCAAGTTCTGAGAAAGCTCATCAAACAACTCTGGCCACCTTTAATATATTTCCAGTCTTTTTGAATTTTTTCGGGCGGCACTTTCGCAAGATTTTCTGCCCCCTGTAACAGTCGCATTCGTTTTTTGTAGAAATCCCAGTCTCGTTTTCCTTGAAGAACGGTTTGCAGGACTCTGTACAACTCAGTAATCAGACTAGCCTGAGGAAGTCCCTCTAGCTGTGTCTCTAGCTCAAGGAGCGGTCTAGCAATTTCTAAGAAAGCTTCTGAACGCCAGTAAATGTCTAGAAATGGTCGCTTCAGACAATCCAAAGCCTCAAGCTTTTGTTGTAAACCAGTGCGGCCAGCATCAACAGGTAGATTGGCAATGTCCTGTTCCCAGGCTTCTTCTGGCAGATAGGCGATCGCCTCTGAAGGAATATGAGTAACAGGCTTACCCAAGACTCGCCCAACACGACCAATCCGCTGCCAAAAGGAGAAGCGATCGCGCGACGAAAAAATAAGCCAGTCTAGGTTTTGGCGTTCTGGCTCAATATCTCGCTCAAAGTTAAAGCCAACATCGACAGTGCTAGTTGCCAAAATGACTTGTTTTTGGGCTGCCGAGTGCCGCTGTTCTTTTGGAGTATTTCCAATAATTCGCCCAAAATGATGTTCTTCAACTTTCTGTCTTAGCTGATCTGCAATACGATTAAGCGTATCTTTCGAGTCTAATATGACAGCTCCGTGTTGATCGGGCTGTTTCTGAAGTCGATTTACAACTTCATCGGTTATCTCGACGATTAGGCTTTCTTTGTCTATCTGTTTGCGAATTTCCAGATTGACTGAAGTTTGGGAGGGTATTTGATGACTCTTGCCACTTTGTCCGTCAACTTTTTGAATTTTGACTCCTTCTTTTTGCAGGAGGTTTAAAGCTGCTTCACAGGCAGGTTCGGGAGTTGCTGTTAAAAGAACTATTTTGCGTCCATGCTCAAAATACCTGAAGACCTGAGACAAGACCAGGTAGAACAGCAAGCTAACAAGCTGCTTTGCATCGTAGAGATGAAACTCGTCAAAAATAATCGTTGAGAAACTGCTGTAAAACTCACTCGCGATGTTACTTCTATCTTTAGAACCGTATTGAAAAAAGGCTGCGTAGTAGAAGATATCTGGATTTGTGACTAGGAGCAGAGGCCGGCCGCCATACTCAGGAAAAATTGTGGCAGGCTCCCTTAGCAGGTTATAGATCTTCTCTCCTGGACGCGGCCCAACCCTGTCATCCGGCCATTCTCTCACCTGTTTAGCAGAGGCAGCAACGACGACGTGAGGGAGTCCAGTGACATCAACAAACGTTTGAGCAGCTTCGGACTGCTGTTCGATGAGAGCATTAGTAGGGGCGATATAAATCGCATTGCGATTGCGATTATGGTGAATAACGCTCAGTCCTGCCTTTGTTTTGCCGGTTCCGGTCGGTGCCAAATCAAGAATAATATCGTGGGTCTTGGCTGCTTCATAGACTTCGACCTGGTGTTGGAGAACACCATGACCAAAGGCTTTTAGCAGTTCAGCCGGCAGGCTTGGATTAGGGCAAGTGGCGATGCTGCGGGGTTCGAGCTGAATTCTGAGGTTATCCATGATTTCGACCTCCACAAAATTCTAGGTTGGCAGGGAGAGTGTAGTCGCCTACTTGCCAGCCTGCTCCGCTAAATTGCAGGTTTTTGAGCAACGAAGCCGGGGGAATTGAAATCAGGTCAAAACTCAATAAGCTTAAACCAGTAGGGAGATCGGCTGAGTTGAGATAAGCTTGGCAGTTGTATTCCCCTGGAGGCAGGGCGGTCACACTGACTGTTTTCACAATCTCAACTCTGACTTTGCTCATAAACTTGCCGACTCGGATGTATTCAGGCAGTTCGCCATCGCCAAAATGAATAGTTTGAAATCGGTTGCCTCGCTCAATAACTCGCAATCGCCCCGTTTGTGGAAAGTTGCTGGGACGAAAGGTGTTGGGCTTAGTGCCCGTGCGCTTTAGAGGCAAGTCTTCTCTAGCAGTCGCCACCCGGTTGTTGGTCATGGCATACCAGTAGGAGTCTGATAGCGCGTTGAATCGTTCAAAGCGAAAAGAGGCTGAGTTTTCTATAGGCCAGGCTGGGAGAATATAGCGCTGACCAGACAAGGGGGTGAGATCTTCGAGATAGGTGGGTCGCCCGGTGGCTTCTCCGAGCAACCGATAGGGCGATCGCGCCCAGCCCAAGGCATAAGCCAGGGCATAGTTCCCGATAGTGCCTTCGGTGTAGTAGGTATCTGATAGCTCTCTGGAGGCAAAGAAGACCGGCTCAGCGCACCATAGCTCGATCAGTTGAGCCGTTCTGTAGGGAGGTGGGGTGGTTTGAGGCTCTAGCGCGACTTGTGTCATGGATTACGCCTCCTGCTCTTTGCCTTTGCCCTTTTTCTTTGAGGCAGCCTGGATCTTACGCATGGGTTCGTAAGCTTCATTAAGCCGCTTGAGGAAATTGGCTTGGTCGTCGGGCGAAAGATGGCGGTCTACATCAGCAATCAACTCGTCTAACTCGGTTGCGGAGAGTTGCACTGAAATCCCTCGCTTATTCGTCCAGGTTGAAATGACTTCTTGTGCAGCGGCGACTAAAGCATTAGTGTTGAGGGGATGCTCTCGCTGGTCGGTTGGTAGCCTGTCATAAGTGGCCTGCACCAGTTCCAGAGAACTCGGAAGTTCGGCAATGCCGCCAAAGATACCCAGAATTTGGTTCTCCATGCGGCCAACCCGACTGGAAACAGCGCCATAGCGAGAGGTTAGCAAAATGTTGCCCAGGGCGTAGCGTAGCTCGTCAGCGGTCACGTCTTTGAAAGTGACGATATCGAGAAAATGAACCCCTGGCTTGATATATTCGCTGGTGTTAAGGGCCGTAGAGGCTTTGCCTTCTTCGTCCCGCATGGTGCCCGTTTCAAAGATGGCATTGATAGTGCGATCGCCAATCAGTTCAGTAGAGGGCAGTACGCTAAAGGCATCTTCTGTCCACACCCGGCTTTTTTGCGCCCCTTCGCCTCCAGCAGCAAAGCCATAGAGGAAGCAGTCAATACACATCTCACAAGGAGCGTTGGTATTGAGAGAACAGATGGAGTTGCCCTTGGGGTCAGGATACAGAAGTTCGTGCATTCGCAAAAACTCGCGACCTTTGCGCCGCTCTGGGGCAATTTGCTTGCGCTTGGTCATCACTAGGCGGGGAATGGTAGCGGTGTCTGCTACGCCCGCTTGTACATACTCGCTGCACATGGGTTCCCCAGTGCCCTCGGTGCGGAAGATAGTTTCCGATTGGGTCGTTCGCAGCACCACAGCACCAATGGTGCGGCCCTTGGGAAAGTTTTCGTAGCTGGTGGCGAGAAAGGGTTGCAGTTTTTCAATAGACATGGTGATTACTCCTAAGCTTGTGCAGATTGTTGTTCGGTTTGGGCCTTCAGTTCTTTGCGAGCTTCCTGAAGGAAAAAGAGATAAGCAGCTTCTAGGGTTTTGCTGTCGCTCAAAAGCCGATCGGGGCGTGAGTTGTAGACCTCGACAAACAACTCTTTAAGCACGTCGTAGTATTGCGAGATTTGCTCGTACTTGGTGGCTCCAACCCCATGCTCTCGAATGCGATCCAGGCGGTTGTGGTATTGCTGTACCAAGGCCGCAAACACTGTATCCCAGTCCATGTGGGCTTTTCGGGCACGGATGGCCTTGATGAACTCTGAAAAAGGTTCGGCTTGGGCCGTGCGACGGAAGGAGCTACCGCGCAGTTTGCCGACCTCTGCAATATGAGCCGCCTGCTTGAGGTAGCGCGAAACACGATCATGTTCTTCTGACATCAGACTCTCCAAAAGGGTGGTCAAAGGTTCTTTAATTCGGGTCCAGGTCGCCTCCAAGTTGGGATCATCCTGCTCTCGCAACAGCCAGCGCAGGAGGACGTGATAAAGCTCTAAAGGACGAGAAGTTGAGCGTGCCAAGTCATATAGACAGTCATCTTTTTTTTGCAGACTGGCTACGGCTACGGATAGTTGGCCCAGACATTGCAAGCGCTCTAGTACTGCTTCAGCGGTAACCTGCTGGCGACGTTCTTGTGTAGAAAGATTGCCCTCACGGAGGTATTGCCCTGAGCCTAAAAGAGGTTGAAGAGCGGACGGAATGCCCTCGACCCGCCCAAACATATCCCAACTCGGCTCAATTTCCAGGTTGGCACTGAGTACAAATGGGAAGCCAATATCCAGAGCTAGAGCCATCTCAAGGGCTAGCCGCAGAGACTTGAGTAATGCCAGTGAGTTATTCACGTCGCCCCAGAGTACGGGGATAGTGACGGTGGAATGCATGAACTCAGGCCGTTTGGGCAGGGCCAACCCCACGACTTTGTTTGCTTTGAAGACAATCTGGTTGTCTCGATAGAGCTGGAACTCATCGATGGTAACGGTGCCGTCTTCGTTCGTCGCAGCGGTGTGCTGGAGAAATTGTTTCCAGATGCATTGGAGTTCAACGCTAGACCCCTTGGGTAAAGCAAAATGCAGGTATAAGGGAGCCTGCTTGCTGGCCTTTGGGAAATTTGCCCCTACAGTGAGCAGTTGATATCCCAATGCTGACAGGGCATCGCCCCGGCGTTTGGGTTCTGCACTCATACCGCCCGGTAGCCGGTTTGAGAACGACTGAACCTTTGTCTCTGGAGGCATTTTGGCAGAAATTAACTCTTCAATCTGAGCGGTTGACGTTGAACCTAGGGAACAGCGCAGACGAGGATTGGCCTCGATGTAGCTGGTGAGTTCAGAAAAGCCTCGCCAGGTAGAAGTATGGGCAAAGTTGAGCAAATGGGCGACAGCCGCTAATAATTCCTGGGGCACTGAGGTATCTTCGGTTTGTCGCAGTTGGAAGGAGTCTTGTAGAAGGGGGGCGATCGCTGCTTGACCTTGGGGCACAGCTTTAGCGGCAAACAGACATCGCCCAAACTGCGGGTTGAAGGGTTCCAGAGCTTGCCGTTGCTCAGGGGAAAGTCCAACTCGTTCAGCAATGCGATCCCAAGCATCCTTCGGGCTAAGGTTTGCCTCGCGATAGCTGAGGTAAGTCGCTTTAAGCCCTTCTGAAACCGCAAAATCTTCAGCGTTGGAAATTGGCAGTAAACCCAGTTCAGCCGCAGTTGCTACCGCTGTTTCTCCAGCTTCGCCGCCGTATTTCTGAACGTCTTGGGCAATTTTGTCCGCTTTGTAGCCACTAAATTTTTTGACTAGCAAAGCGTCTACCTGCTCGATAGCAGCATCAGGGTTCTGCTGCACGGCCTGCGGGTCAACCTTGATGCCGTCTTTGCTGGCTTTGACCAATTGCTCAACGTTGCCACTGAAAACCTGGTTGATTTTGCGGTGCCATTTTTGGGCGATCGCCAAGGTTAAATCCTCTTCAGGGAAGCGTTCGCCAATAAAAAGCTGCCCATCTGGATCAATAGATAAAGTCGCCAGACCCCGCTCATGGAGAACCTCTTCGCAGGCGGCTAAGAGTAGAGCAGTTAGATAACCTCGATCTTCTGCTAATCCCACTTTGAACAAGTGAGTATCCTTTTGTAGAGCTACCGTCAGTTCAGTTTCAACCTTACGAATGCGCTGTTCTTCAGGAATGCCCAAGTCGTAAAGGTCACCGCCAATGAGCATTGCCGCCCAGCGCTTGATATTTGGGTCTTCGGGTAGAAACCGCATACCATCGCTGGCACTATGCCCGGAATGTCGCTCAATTAGACGACGCACCAATTCTAGATCTTCATCAGTTTTTACCCAGCCAGCTACGCCAGCCCGTTCGAGTTGTTCTTTGAGAAAGGTGCGATCGCGAGCCAGTGTTTTGACATTACGTTCCTGTGCATCCAGCTTGTTCAGGTCATGAACTGCTGTTGCAGCAAGGATGAGCGATCGCTTATCGTCCGGTACCTTAGCAAGTTTGCTGATGGTGAGAACAAATTGACAAGCTGAATCAAGATGCTCTGCTAAGCTTCTTCTCTGGCGACTGCCATATTGAGCATGGTCACCATGCAGTTCATAGAGCCTGGGGCGGATTGTATTGAAATATTGTTCGTCTACAGTATGTGATTCTTGGTTAAGAAGACGGCGTTGCCTAAACATAAAGCTTTTTTCCTCCACAAGAGCTTTCACTACTTAACACTTGCTCGTCTTGCAACCAACCAATACTCAAACATTCTGAAATCTATTCGCTGCTTCTCCGCTTTCCATCCTTTCTGCTTAGCCCGGTGCAGCATTGCCGAAAACCCATGCCCCACCCGCTCCGCCGGTTCTGGGGTCGAGCGCCACTGGCCGTCACTCAGTACAGGCCTCCGCTTTTCCATCATGGTTATGCAAGTTCCCCTTGTATTAATCCCAAATTTGCTGTGTGAATCCCGATTGCAGCCAAAATGCGTTGAAAAATGAAAAAACTCGGTTCATTGAGATTTCCATTGCTTTGGAGGCATCTATTGAGCGGATAAAGTGTACGTGCTTTGTTGAATGAGCCTATCTTTACAGAGATAATAGAGGAGCGTCAACACTTGAACGGACAAAGTGTACGTACACTTTTCAAAAGCTGCCCATGCCTCAAAAACGTTCTTCCATCACGCTCTCGATCGAAGAGCATGAAAAAGCTCAGCTAGAGCAGCTTGCGCTGGATTTTGACCAGACCTGGGGAGACAAGCCCAATGTCTCGAAGCTGCTGAAGGCGATCGCCCGTGGAAAGCTGCGGCTGGCAGTAAACCACGACTGGAGCCGCGATCGCATCGATACCTGTAACAAAGCGCTGAATTTGCTCAAAGACGCGGGTCAGATCAACGAAGCCCTAGAGCTAGCCCAGTTGCTCTTAGAACGAAGCGAACTGAGCCACCCGCTGCGTCAAGAAATTGAGCGCTGGGTCAACCAGCCCACCGCCCCTTGGCGCATTGACCTCGATCGCTGCATTCGGCTGCACCGACCCTTCAAGCTGATCTATCAAGATGCCGCCGATCGCCTGTGGAACTTTACAGTACGCCACGCCAAGATCGAGCGCCACGAAGATCGCCAATATCTCGACTGCTGGTGCGATGAGACGGAGGGGAACCAGGATATTGAACCGCTGCGGCACAATCGGTCATTGCGGCTGGATCGAATCCCGGATGAAGCCGTCATTGCTCCTGCCGACGGTCAATGGCAACCCGAGTTAAGCCACATCGAGATTGAGTTTCATCTGAGACGGGGGTTAGCTCTGGGCTATCGTACAAAAACGGGGGCGGACCTGACCAACGAGTGGCTGCCTGAGCAGCAAATTCGACGAGTCGTTCGCCGCATTCATAACACGTTCTGGTTCTTTCGCGAGGTGCGACGCTATGGCTCTGAGTGTGTGATTGTGTCGCCAGAGGCAGTGCGCGATCGCTTTAAGCAAGAACTCCTGGCCATGATTGAGCAATATAATGCCGACTAACCCAGCAATGTTAAGTTTTAAAGGCAAATTCAGATGTTGCCGCATCGCAGCGTGAATTAGACGGAAGCTCCAATTCATACCGCTTCTCATTGCAACCGCTAATTCATATCTAGAATCTGCATGGAACCCAAACGAGAATTTTCTGCCCCTACGGTTCTGGGGCTGGTGGCGATCGCTCTGCTGCTGGCGGTGGCGGGCATAGGCGTGGCGTTTTGCAAAAGCCTGTTCGGCGCAGGCACAGGCGCAGAGATCGAAACGCTGACTGCGGGCAACCTGTTGGGACTCCTGCTGCTGGCGCTGAGTTTGCTAGCGGCGCGGGGCTTTTTGACGGTGCAGCCAAACCAGGCGGTGGTGTTGGTGTTTTTGGGCAAATATATCGGAACCGTGCGAAAAGAGGGCTTTTGGTGGATCAATCCGTTTTCTGCCCGACGGTTTGTGTCGCTGCGAGTGCGAAACCTGAACAGCGATCGCCTCAAGGTGAATGATTCGGTCGGCAACCCGATTGAAATTGGCGCGGTGGTGGTGTGGCGCGTGGCGGATTCGGCCCAGGCCGTGTTTGACGTAGACAGCTACGAAAAATTTGTCGAAATCCAGAGCGAGACGGCCATCCGCACGCTGGCGATTCGCTATCCCTACGATGCGGGCGATGCCGACATGCCCTCGCTGCGGAGTAGCCAGGACGAAGTGGCGATCGCCCTGCGCGAAGAACTGCAAGCCCGCCTGCAAGTGGCCGGAGTCGAGGTGATCGAAAGCCGCTTATCTTATCTTGCCTATGCGCCCGAAATTGCTCAGGTGATGCTGCGTCGTCAGCAGGCGCAAGCCGTGGTCGCCGCCCGCCAGCAAATCATCGAAGGCGCACTGGGCATGGTGGAACTGTCGCTGCAACGCCTCAGCGACGGCAACCTGATCGAACTCGATCCTGCGACTAAAGCTGCCCTGATTAATAACTTACTGGTAGTGCTGACTTCCGAGCAAAACGTACAGCCCATCATCGATACGCGAATTTAGCTCGTTGCCAGAGGAGGTAAGCTAGCACCTGGCTAAATCGGCACCTGCACCCGTGTCGTCACGGTCATTACGGGGGGCGTTTGCTCAAGCTGCGTAAATTTCCAGCCGACGATCGCCCGATAATCCACCATCATCGTCAGCAGACCAATGCCGGAAGCGGTGTGTTCGTCGCTGAGGGCGTTTTGCTCTAGCTGCTGGATGTAGAGTTCCAGCGGTTGGGCCGCAAGAATTTCCTGGATAAAGCGCTGAAAGGGGGCGATCGCCTCTGGTTTGACGCTGTTCGTCACCCAAAACACCAGGCGATCGGGGTGGAGTTGTAGCTTGATGCTGATGGGTTGGCGGGAAGCGTCGTCGTGAAACTTCATCGCGTTTTCCAGTAGCTCGTTGGCAATATAGCGGACGGCATCCTGCATTTCGGTGCGGCGGCTCACTGTTTTTGGGTCGCGCTCGTCGGCGGGAAAAAACGTCACCATGTAATCCGCCAGGAAATTGGCAGACAGTCCGTTATTGCGCCAGCGCTGGCGAATCGATTTGGCGCTGGGCGAAAAGCCCAAAATCAGATATTCCTGATTGGGCTGCAAGTTGTCGTCAAATTCTCCGAAGATTTGATTCATGCAGGCGGCTGGGGGCGGATCATGGGGGCGGATCAGGTAGGAGCAAATTGCAGGCGCATAGGCAAAGTGACCAAATACCCAGAAACGAGCAGAAATGCATAGAATGAATCCACAAAATTTTAATCGGCTTTTTCGATTTTGATTCAGAAACAAGCGAGATTTAGTGAATCCTCAAGCGCCCTCCTAGCGCTGTTTTACAATTAAAAGCGTAATGTCATCGAACACTTTTTGCTGGCCAATGTGGCGACGCACATCGTCGATCACTGCCTGCCGGATCTCAATAGCAGAGCGCTGCCAGTGCTGGCTAACTACCTGACAGAGCCGCTCGATGCCGTAGAGTTCGTGAATTTCGTTGGCGGCTTCGGTAATGCCGTCGGTATACAGCACCACGCCATCGCCCGGTTGCAGGTGAATGTGGGTGTGGGTGATGAAGTCGGAAATATCTTCCACTAGACCCACCGGAAAGCCCAGCGTCATGGTGTTAATCGACTCGATCTCGCCATTCGCCCGCACGACCAGAACTTCCTCGTGCTGTCCGCTGAGGCGCAGTTGACCCGCTTCATAGTCCAGCAGGGCCAGCGTCAGGCTGCGATCGCAGTTCATGCGCTGCACATTGTCGTAGATCACGCGATTTAGCGTGCTGAGAAAGCGCACCGAGTCGGTTTCCTGCGTGGAGAGCAGCGTTCGCACTGCCGTCTGCACCATGAGCATCAGCATACCGCTTTCCAATCCGTGACCCGTGATATCGCCAATCCCAATCTTGACCGCGCCGTTGTCGTGCAGCACGTCATAATAGTCGCCGCCGACTTCATCAGCGGGTTCCATAAACCCGGCAATTTCAAGTCCTTCAATCTGATCTAGCTCATGATCTTTGGGCAGCATCATTTGCTGAATTTGGCGGGTAATCGCCAGTTCTGCGCCCATTCGCAGGTTTTCTGACTGCAACTGCTGGTTGAGCAGCGTAATTTCGTCGTTGGCGCGGGCAAGCTGGGCAGTACGCTCTTCAACTTTTTGCTCTAGCGTGCGATAGAACTGGGCATTTTCCAGGGCGATCGCCGCTTGCGCCGAGAGAATGTTGAGTACCGTCACCCGCTCTGGCGTAAAGGTATCGGTGGCCAGGTTGTTTTCCAGATACAGCAGCCCGATCAGATTGCCCTGGTTCAAAATGGGCGAACACAAGACAGAACGCAACTGGTGCTGCACGATATACGGATCGGTGGTGAACAGACCCTCCTCAACCGCATCCCGCAGCACCACGTCTTCGCGGGTGCGCTGCACGTAATAGATCAGCGACAGCGGCAGGGTTTGCTCATCGGGCGATCGCGACTGCACCCGCACCAACTCTTCCTCCTCCAACTGTCCTTCTGCCTCAATTCGCAGTTCGTCGCCCTGAAGCAGCAGCAGACAGCCCTTCTGTGCGCCTGCATTTTCGATGGCCAGCTTCAGCAACTTCTCCAGCAGGTTTGCCAGCACAATTTCCCCAGAAATCGCCTGTGCCGCCTTAATCACCGTATCCAGATCCAGGTTTAGCCCCTGCGAACCTCCTGTAGAATTGCTCGACCCCAGTGATACGGTTTGGTTCAATAAATTGGCTCTGGACGAGGCTTCCATCCGCCGATCCAGCAGTTGGGGATAGAGCGTGTTGAGCGCATCTACTTTGTAAGTTGCACCCCAGCGCAAGTAAGTATAGCGGGCATCGATCAGATAAGATTGGGCCAGTCGTTCTTTACCCAACGCCAGATAAAACTTGCCCGCTAGCTCCTGGGCCAGCGCCAGGTCGTTGATAAAGTTATTGTCTTTGGCAGCTTGAATAGCCTGATCGTAGGCATCAATGGCCTCGGCCGTGTGCCCCAACACCCGCAGCCGCTCAGCCTCTAGCAGCAGATGGCGATGCAGGTAGTTGGCAGGGCAGTAGGTCGCCCAGCGTCTGGTCATTCGCAGAAACTTGTTAATTTGGCGCAGATATTGTCGCTGCACCTTGGGCGAAACGCTGTTGTAATGCGCCAGGTAGGCCAGCGGCCAATAAAAATAGAAGAGGGCATAGAGCGAGGTCATGGGCGACGATTCTTGATATGCCACAGCCTGTTTTCCGGTTTTAATTGCCGTGGCATAGTCGCCGATGTGATACGCCCAGATCACCTTGGCAATGGAGCCGTAGAATAGCGGCACTCCCAGTTGCCTGTCTATAAACTGGGGCATCATTTCGTCTTCGTTGTAGATGCTGCCAACCAGGCGATTCGCGTAGTGCTCTGTTCCAGAATCGCCCTCGATACCCTGGCCGCGCAGGTGCAGCACGAGCTGATGCCACGGCAGCATGGAATAGAGAACCTGCTCCTGTCCAAAGCTGAGGAGCTGGGTTTCATATTGCTGAAAGGCTTCGGCCACCTCATACAGTGGTTCGCCCAGCAGCATCTGGTGAAAGCAGTAGACCGAGGCAGCCAGCGAAGCCGCCTCCTGGTTGCCCAGTTCCAGCCCTTCGGCATAGGCAGCTAGCAACTCAGGGGGCGATCGCCGCAGCGGCTCTTTCCAGTGGCGCAGGCAGGTTTCAAAGCCGACAATGACGATCGTTTTGAACTGGCGGGCGTTGAGCCGCTCCAGCAGTCTTAGACTCATTTGTCCAAAGTCATAGGCCCGGTCAATATCGCCCAGCCCCGCTCGCAGCATCACGCCATAGGCCACGCCCTGCACCGCCGTTTGGGGCGAGCTGCCATATTTCACCACTAGGTTGATCACGCGCAGCGCCGTGACTGCAATCAGATAAGGGGCGGCGTTGGCAGCCGCCATGATGGGTGAGCTAACGAGCCGCATGATGCCTTCTTTGACCGGATCGGTCATCGGCGGCAGCGCTTCCAGATCGCGAGAGGAGCGATTGCCAATCACCAAAAAGCGCGTCCGCATCAGTTCTAGCCCCACCTGGAGGCGGCTGGGATGGCGCGGAATTTTCAGCCCCAGGCGATTGATCGCCGTCACGAAAACATCCAGCGCCGCGTCCATGTCGTTTTGGGCGGAGTAGGCGGAGATTTGCGTCTGGTAAGCCTTCACAGTGTCCAGGTCGGCGCGGGCGTGATGCAGGATCATGTCGGCAAGCTGGTTGACCAGATCAAAATCGCCTTTCAGGTAAGCGGCTTCGGCAGCCTCTTCGTACAGCGCCAGAGTGAGTTCGTATTGATTTTGCCAACTGTGCTGGTCGAGCAGGTCGGCTCCGACCCGCAGATAGCGCAGCGCCGTGTCGTAGGCGTTGGATTCTTTGGCTTTGGTGCCTGCTTTCAGGTTTAGCCGAGCCAGCTCGTGCCGCTCGACGGGGTTGGCAATCAGCCCGATGCCTGTGTTCAGGTGATTCACGATGTCAAACAGGCGCTCCTCCTGCTGGTCTGCGGAACTGTGGGTGAGGAGCGATCGCCCAATGCGATAGTGGATCGTTTCGCGTTCGGCTTCGGGAATTAGCGAGTAGGCCGCCTGCTGCACCCGGTCGTGTAGAAATCGAAACACCAGGTCACGATTCCACGCCGGATCGCTCTGCAACTCGTCTGCGCTGGACGACTCCTGCCCATTCTGCTCCAGGCTGGCAAACGGATAGCCACCGCCCAGCGGCATCACCAGCCCTTCCTGCACACTCTGCCAGAGATCGGTTGCCACTGCGCTCTGGGGCAAGCCAGACACGATCGCCAGTGTAGGCACGTCGAACTGGTTGCCCAGGCAGGCCGCCAGCCGCAATACACGCTGGGTGTCTGGCTCTAGCTTTTGGATCTTGTCGGCCATCAGCTCAACGACATCTTCTGGCAAGCCCGTATCGCGAATCTGACTCAGATCCCACTGCCAGTTTCCCGACGACGCATCGTAGTTGAGTAGCCCTTCGGCATACAGCGACTTGAGAAATTCCGTCAGAAAAAACGGGTTGCCCTCGGTAATTTGCATCACATAGTTGGCTAGGGGGGCGATCGCCTGGGGCGCGACACAGCACGTATCGGCCACAATCTGCTGCACGGTGTCTGCATTCAGCGGGGCCAGGTCGATCTGGTTGACCCGCACGCCTGCCTGCCGAATCTGCTCCAGCGTCAGCATCAGCGGGTGGGCTGGGCTGACTTCGTTGCTGCGATAGGCCCCCACCAGGAACAGATAGCGGCTATCCGGCGCAATCAGCAGGCGCTCGATCAGCTTTAGCGAGGCCACATCCGCCCATTGCAGGTCATCTAGAAACATCACCAGCGGGTGTTCTGCCTGGGTGAACACCTGGATGAAATTTTGAAACACCAGGTTAAAGCGGTTTTGGGCTGCCTGGGGAGCCAGCAGCGGCACCGCTGGCTGGGGGCCGATAATTAGCTCGACTTCGGGAATCACCTCGATCACCACCTGTCCGTTGCGCCCCAGCGCCTTCGACAGCAGCGTTTTCCAGCGGTCGATCTGCGTCTGGCTCTCGGTCAGCAGTTGCCGCATTAGTTCTTGAAAGGCCTGAATCAGCGCTGAGTAAGGAATATTTCGCTGAAACTGGTCATATTTGCCCGCGATGAAATAGCCTTTGTGGCGCGTGATGGGTTTGTAGATTTCCTGCACCAGCGACGACTTGCCGATGCCGGAATAACCCGCCACCAGCATCACCTCGCTGCGTCCGGCGGCCGTCATCGCGGCCCGTAGCGCTGGCAGTTTGGACGGGGTCATCGGCTCTCCGTCGAGGATGCGCCCCCGCTCTGCGGCTCCGGCGGCGATCGCCTGCCCTGCTGCCACCCGCTCAAACCCATCGAGCAAAAGCTGCACCTCTCGCTCTCGTCCGTAGAGCTTTTGGGGAATCTGGAAGCGACCGGAAGCGTCGTCTTGCCCCAGCGGAAAGGGGGCGATCGCCCCAGTGGCCCGCAGGTCTACTAGACAGCGCTCCAGATCGGTTTTGAGGCCATAGGCGCTCTGGTAGCGGTCTTCAGCATTTTTGGCCAGCAGCTTTAGCACGATCTGCGACAGCACAGACGGCACGGTTGGGTTGATCTCGTGGGGCGGGTCGGGCTGCTTGGCCAGGTGGCTATGGATTAGCTCCATTGGGTCAGACGTGCTAAAGGGCGGATTGCCCGTCAGCAGTTCATACAGGGTCGCCCCCAGCGAGTAAAAATCAGTACGATAGTCCAACGAACGGTTCATCCGCCCGGTCTGCTCTGGCGACAGGTAGGCTAGCGTGCCCTCCAGACGGTTCAGCGTTTGCAGGGTGGGGTTTTCGCGCGACAGCACGGTGGCATTGCCAAAGTCGATTAGCCCGACGCGGCCGGTGTCTGCGTCGTACACCACGTTGGCAGGGTTCACGTCTTTGTGAATCACGCTGGCGGCATGAACCTGTCCCAGAATCTCCGCCAGGGCGATCGCCACCGACAGCGCCTCTGGCACATCGAGCGATCGCCTCAGCAGCAGCCGTTGCAGCGACTCGCCGCCAAAGTCCTCCAGCACCAGCACCACGCCACTCTGATGTGGCTCCAGTCCATAGACGCGGCTGATCCCGTCCACCGCCGACAGCCGATTCAAAATCTCATGCTCCAGCCGAAACCGCGCCAGTTCCTCCAGACTGGGATATTCCGACTGAGTCGCTTTAAGAATCACAGGCACTCGATCCAACTCGCGCTCAGCCCGATAGACCACCGAGCGACTGCTCATGTGGAGTTGGGTCAGCACTTCATAACCTGCAATTACGACCATGCCGGATAAGCGCTAAAACAAAAACTGGGTTCTCAGGATGATACTGTAGACCGGCGGATTTTCGCTGAAATTATTCGGGTTAAACGACACAAAAAACATCGGCACCAGCCCTACATTGTCATTCAGTGGAAAGTAGTAGCTGGCCAGCACATCGACCTGTGTGCCGCCATCGCCATAGCCCCCTACCAGAAACTCCTCACCATCCGTCACGTCAAACGGAATCGTCGCCGCCAGCGTACCCAGCGCCCCTGGCTTACCCAAATCCGGAAACGCAAAGCCCAACTGAAACGCCTGCACCTCCACATTGCCGCCCCGCCGCAGGGGATTGATCGGGTCAATCTCCGACGTGCTAAAGGAGTAGCGCCCAAACACGGCAAACCCCGGCGACAGGGCCCAGTCAAAATTCAGCACAAAGTTATGGGCGATGATGTCGTCTACCGTGCCGCCGAAGCCGTCATCTACCGCGCCCCGCAGCGAAGTCAGCAAAAAAGGAAACACCGCCAACCCTTCGGGCACACCCGGAAACGGCGGCGGCGCTTCTAGCCGACTGCGGTTATACAGCAGGCGAATGTTGGCGTTAAAGCTGGGGGAATAGGTCAGCTCCGCCAGGATGTTGTTGTTGCCGCTGAAAAAGCCGCGACTGGGGTTGGCCGGGCCGTCGCCGCCGGGGGAAATAAACGGTTCGTCAAAAATCCGCTGCGATCGGTCGTTTCGGGCCAGGTAGCCCGCCCGCAGCAGCCATTGGGGGCTGAGCGTCCATTCAAAAAAGCCGCCCGCCCCCGATAGCCCGTTGCCCGCCAGCGTACTTTGGTAGAAATTTAGCCCGCTGGAGCCGAAAACGATGTTGGTAAACGGGTTTTGG
The DNA here is from genome assembly GCF_015272455.1 of Thermoleptolyngbya sp. C42_A2020_037. Lineage (NCBI taxonomy): Bacteria > Bacillati > Cyanobacteriota > Cyanophyceae > Oculatellales > Oculatellaceae > Thermoleptolyngbya > Thermoleptolyngbya sp. C42_A2020_037. Next base: position 30,002 of record NZ_JACYLP010000023.1, on the reverse strand, counting down.
TCGAAATGGCGAAACGGCAGGATGCGGGGCCCCACCACCAGCCGAAAGTCTTCGCTAAACAGCGGAAAGGCGTACTTTAGCTCAAATAACCCGACGGAATTGGGCGACAGCGGCGTAACGGGGTTGGAATCGGCGTAGGGGATGCCAAAGCTGCTGGTGAATCCGGCGGAACTGAAGGCACTGGCGGGCGGGTCGCCGTTGCCCATTGCCAGGATCATCGTCAGTTCGTCGGTCTGCTGAAAAGACCCCGTGAAGACAAAGTAGGTCGAATAGCTGAAGGTGGTGGAGGGATCATCTCGCACGGTTTCCACCACCGGGTCGCCAAACTGCCCCGTTTGCAGGTCAAACTGGCGGGCAGGTCGCCGAGATGCCGGACTCACGCCGGGGACGGTGATGCCTTCGGCTAAAATGTCGCCGCCTGCAAAGGACTGACTGAAGTTAAAGGAGGCCAGCGTGTTGAACCGCAGCGTGGTGGAAAACTGATTGGCTTCCAGTTCGGAGGCGGCGGCCTCTAGTTCATCCAGGCGATCGCCCAGGGTGGCCAGTTCGGGTGCAAACTCGCGCTGGAGGGCTTCGATGCGGGCGATCGCCTCCGGATCAAGCTGCTCCAGTCGCCCCGTCACCGCGTCTAGACAGGCCGCCAGCCCCGCCGCAAACTCGTAGCGCGTCATCGCCTGCCCGCCTAGATACAGCCCGCTGGGGTAGCCCTCCAGACAGTCCAACCCGCCTTGGGCTTCGTCATTGGACAGGTAGGCCAGTGCCTCGTAGGCCCAGTCGCCCGGAGAAACGTCGGCAAGCTGCGAAACCGAAGTCACCTGCGCCATTTGGTCTACTGCAAACCCGTCTAGCTCTGCGGCTAGGGCAGCAGGTTCGGCGACAGATCCGGCTTGATACGCGGCATTGTCTAGGGCAGGTTCATCCAGGGCTTGCGAGTAGGCAGGAAACTCCAGCGCCAACAGGCCGAGCGACGGGCCCAGAACTGCCCAAAATCCCCGGCACAGCCGAATGCTAAAGCGTGTGCTGAGGGGGCAAATAGGAGGGGCGATCGCCCGCTGTATCTGAAACGGAACGGAATATAAACCCACGATTTCAAATCCTCACACGCTTCAAAATCAGATTCAAAGATTCCCGCAAGGGCTTGTTCAAATTTCGTTCAAAAGCTTGTGCAAAGTTTTATACAAAGCTGGTTTGAGAAGCATTGAAATCCACATTCAAGGCTGCCTTCGAAATCTCGTTCAGAATGGCTAGACAAGCGTAGTCTGACTTTCCTACTCAAGTTCGTACCAGCGTTCGCAGGCTTGTCGAACTTTTGTCAGAGTCTTGTTCATCGTCACATCCTGCACAACAGCAGCCTCTAGAAACGCCTCTAGAACGCTCTATCTGCTTGCCCTACTACCACAGATGCACGCTCGCTGCCGCAAATTTGCATCGCAGGCGAATAATCTACGAGTACTATATAGTAAGTCCGAGTCAAAAACTAGCCGTCTATCAAAATGGGATTCTGAGCAGAACTTTGTGAGTCTAGCCTGGCTGTTTATCCCGATTTCTCTTGTGGCGCTGGGCATGGCAGGCGGCTACTTTCCGCAGTTGCGCCGCGCCGTGGCGGAGTTGCCTCGTCCGCAAACGGCTCAAACCGATGCTGAGTGGACCGCGGCCTCGCCGCCGCTAGTTTCGGTGGTGATTCCGATGTACAACGAGGCTGAAAACCTGGAGGGCTGTATTCGCTCGGTGCTGGACTGCACAAGTCTATCTGCCAACCGCCTCCAGGTCTGGGTGATCGACGACCAATCTACCGATGGCACACTGGCGCAGTTGTATGACCTGCAAGCGCGGCTGGCTGATCCCCGGCTGCATATCCTGGCGGGCCGGCCCCAACCCGTGAACCAGCGCTGGTCGGGCAAAAACTGGGCCTGCTTTCAAGCCTCGCAGCACGCAGACGGCGACTGGCTGCTGTTTCTTGATGCGGACGTGCGGCTAAAGCCAGGGGCGATCGCCTCGATGGTGCAAACGGCGATCGCCCTTCAGGCAGACCTGCTCACCTGCATTCCGCAAGTGGTCAGCGGGTCGCTGGTGGAATGGCTGGTGCAGCCGCTGATGTTTGCCAATGCCGTAGTCACGTTTAATTCTGAAGCCGTGCGCGATCCAAAGTCGCCGACGACCTACGCGCTGGGCCCCTGCCTGCTGTTTTCGCGGGAGAGCTACGCGGCGGCGGGCGGCCACGGCGGCATCGGCGCGGAAGTTGCAGAAGATGTTGCCTTTGCCCGCACGCTCAAGCATCAGGGCTTTCGAGTGGTGCATGTGCTCGGTCGCGACCTGCTCAGCCTGCGGATGTATCGCTCCTTTGGGACCCTGTGGGAAGGCTGGACAAAGGTGCTATACGTCGGCGCAAACTATAGCGTGCCGCTGATGCTGCTGCTGGCGCTGGTGATGCTGTCGATTTACACCGTGCCCTGGCTGGCGCTGGCGATCGCCCTCGCGTCCCTGTTCACCGATGGTGGCCTGGGCGGCTGGATTCTGCTGCTGCTGGCAATTGCCGGCCTGGGGCTGCAATATGCCATTCGCGCTATCGGCTCCCATGCCCTGGGCACAACGACGCGCTATTGGTGGCTGCATGTCCTCAGCGGCCCGCTCATCACCGCGCTGGCAATCGCCTCTATTGTCAAAGCCGAAACGGGCTGGGGCTGGACTTGGCGGGGGCGATCGCTGAAGCCCCTGCGCCGGGTTTCTTCGTCTCGCCACCGCTGAGGCAGATTTTGGATTTTAGATTGTCGATTTTGGATTTTAGATTGCCAGCCCAAAATCCAAAATCCAAAACCCACCTCACTCGTTCAGCAGCAGGTAATACAACTGCCCTGGATGGTTGATCAACCCAGCGCGATCGCCCGCGAGCTGCCCGCTGCCCATATAGATATCGACCCGACCGGGCCCACGAATCGCGCCGCCTGTGTCTTGATCCAGCACATAGCGGCTGACGCGGCGCGGGGTCAACTGTCCTGCTGCTTCGACCTGGGGAATGTCCGTGCGGATTAGCGCCAGGGCACCGGGCGGAAACACAGTCTTGTCGGTGGCGATCGCCCGCTCAGCCGTCACGGGCACATTCAGCGACCCGATGGGCGGCGCACCGGCCGTTTCTCGGAAAAACACAAACCGATTGTTGCGCGGAATATAAACGTCTAACTCTGCCGGGTTTTGCCGAAAATAGTCCAGCACTACGGGCAGGCTCAGCCCCGCTTCGGGAACCTTGCCATCGTTACTCAACTCTCGCCCCAGGCTGGTGTAGGCATAGTCCGTGCGGCCGGCGTAGCCAATGCTGAGGGTCGTGCCGTCCGTCAGTTGCAGCCGCGCTGACCCCTGCACCTGGATCAGGAACGCTTCCAGGCGATCGCGCAACCAGGCGATTTCCAGCCCCCGCAGCGGCCCGTCCGCCCCCCGCAAGCCGTCGATGCCCTCTAGCTGGGCGCGGGTGGGGTGGGGCTTGGGCCAGCGGTCGAGGTCGGGCGGCAGGCGATAGACGGGATAGCGAAACTCGGCGGTGGGGCGGCGGCTGGCGGTGTAGGTCGGCTCGAAATATCCGGTGAAATCGACCGTGCCCTGGCCGTCGCGCCCGATGGATTGATAGAGCGAAAATTCTCGCAGCACCGCTGTTCGCAATTCTTCGGCAGAACGGGTGGATTGCAACAACTGGCGAAACCGCACCAGGCTGCGGCGGACGCGATCGCGCGTGAACCCTGGCACAGCAAGATTACGATAGGCTTCGGCCGCGGCAGGCGTGTTCAAATACCGCAGCGAATAGTCGATGGCGCGAATCATCGCCGGGCGATCGCCCCCAAATCGCCGAAGCTGCTCATCCAGCGTCACGGCTGCCTCTAGCTGGGTCGCCTCCACCCGCCGCAGTGGAACGGTCTGCGCCGCTGCCAGTCCCGCACTGCCCAGCCAGAGGCCCAACGCCAGTGCTGCACCTGCGAATAGGCGGCTGTAAAACTGAGGGCGATCGCCCCACTGCCTTTCTACTATCAATTGTCCTATCACCGTCAAACTCAACTCCAAACCAAGCGCTGGCCCATCCATTTATAACGTTCAATCGAACCATTCAGTTCCACCGTTCCGCCACACGCCCAACCCCAACCTCCCAACCCCTGAAACCTAACCCCCCAACCTTGGGCATAATGGAGGGTGCTGATGCAGAGAGCTATGGCATGACTTCAGAGCCGTTTTTGACCATTGATGACCAGCCGATCACCGTATCCCAGGTCTTTCGCTACTTGCAGGCAGGGGGCAAGCTCGACGGGTTCATTGGCGAAATCGTCCGGCAATACGTCATCGAGCGATCGCTCATTGAGGAACCCAACCTCCAGCCCAGCCCCGCCGTGCTGGAACAGGCCGTCGTCGATTTTCGGCTCAGCAACAAGCTGACGGATGCCCAAGTCTTCCAGCAGTGGCTCAGCACCAACGGGCTAACCTACGAAACCTTTCACGAGCGCATTGCCATCGGCTTCCGCATGGACAAGCTGCGGCAAAACGTGACGGAGCCGAAGCTCCAGGAATACTTCATCGAGCGCAAGATGTTCCTGGATCGCGTCGTGCTGTCGCGCATTATTGTAGACAGCAAAGATTTGGCAGAGGAACTGCGGCTGCAACTCTCCGAGGGAGCCAGCTTTGAGCAACTGGCGCGGGAGCATTCCCTGCTGGAAGACCGCGTGATGAACGGCATGATGGGCCCCGTCAGTCGCGGCAGTATGCCGGATATCTTGCGGGCGGCGATCGATCTGGCAGAACCGGGGCAAATCGTTGGCCCCATTGAGATAGAAGGGCGCTGGGCCCTGTTTCGCGTCGAAGAACTGCTGCCTGCCGTGCTGGAAAACCCCCAGGTGCGCCAAACCCTGCAAAATGAGCTATTTGACCAGTGGATCGCCGAAAAAATTCAAACCTTGCCGATTAAAATCAATATTGGAGAATAATGCCCCAAGACCCCCTTGCCAGCATTCCCTGGGATGCCCCTCCCCTCTGCTGGCTCAATGCCGATCAGCAAATTGCTGTCAAAAATCAGGCCGTCGTCCGCTCCTTTAAGCTGGGCGAGGTGATCTGGTCGGCCGATGCGCCAGGGGAGCAATATCTGGTGCTGGTGGGCAACGTGCGGCTGGTGCCGGAGGAGGGCAAGCCAACGCTGCTAAAGCCAGGGGACTGGTTTGGCAATTTTCCCAGCCTGACGGGCCCCTGGAAGGCGCGGGCGGCGGGCAAAGAGGTGCAGGTGCTGGCGTGGAACAGCGACCTGTGGGATGAGGTTTCGGCGCGGGTTCCCGAAGTGCGCCAGTTTTGGCTGGAGGGGCGATCGCGCTATCAGCCCGACTATTCCGACGCGCCCAAACCCGTGGCAGGGTTTCCCTTCGTGGGCGGCGTAAATTCGGCGGCCGCCTGCCTGACGATGGTTGCCCAGGTGCTCAATGCGCCGACGCAGATCGACTGGGTGCAGCGGCAGTTGCGCGGCCAGTTGCCCAAAGACTTGATTAACGCAGCCGAAAAGCTGGGCCTGCAAATGAAGCGGCTGCTGCTGACCGACTGGCGTGACTTGCAGACCGTCAGCTATCCGGCGCTGATGCTGTGGCATCGGGAGCATTGGGTGGTGGCCTACGGGGTGAAGGGCGATCGCCTGCTGATTGCCGACCCGCTCGATCCTGACCGCACCTGCAAAAGCGTCCCCAAGCCCGTCGTTCAATCGGCCTGGGACGGGCAACTGTGGACGGTGGAACCCGTGCAAAAGCAGGACAAATTTAGCCTCAAGTGGTTTTTGCCTGCGGTCTGGAAATATCGCGTGCTGCTGGGGGAGGTGCTGTTTGCCTCGCTAACGCTGCAACTGCTGGGGCTAGGGACACCCGTGATTACGCAAGTAATCATCGACAAGGTGATGGTGCAGGAAAGCATCCCCACGCTGGACGTAATGGGCATCGCACTGCTGATCATCGCGGTGTTCGAGGCGGTGCTGGGCATTTTGCGGATGTTTATCTTTACCCACACGACCAATCGGCTGGATATGGCGCTGTCGGCACAGCTCTTCCGGCACTTGCTGCGGTTGCCCTTATCTTACTTTGAGGCGCGTCGCGTCGGCGACACAGTGGCCCGCGTGCAGGAGCTAGAGGAAATCCGCCAGTTCCTCACCAGCACCGCGCTGACGGTGATCCTGGATAGTATCTTCTCCGTCGTGTATCTGGGGATGATGGCGTACTACAGCATCACACTGACGGGTATCGCGCTGGCCGTGATTCCCCTGTTTGCTATCCTGACGCTGATCAGCACGCCAATCCTCCGCAACTGGCTAAACGAAACCTTCAACCGCAGCGCCGATAGCCAGTCTTATCTGGTGGAAACGATGACGGGCATTCATTCCGTCAAGGCCCATGCAGCAGAACAAACCACGCGCGATCGCTGGGAAGGTTTGTATGCTCGTTTTGTCCGCACGGGCTTCCGTGCCACCACCACGGCAAACATCAGCAACCACCTGGGCGATTTTCTTACCAGCCTGTCAGCCCTGCTCATCCTCTGGTTTGGCGCACGGCTGGTGATCAATCAGGATCTCACCATCGGTCAGCTCGTCGCGTTTCAAATGCTGTCGGGTCGCGTTACGGGGCCGCTGCTGCGGCTAATCCAGCTCTGGCAAAACTTGCAGGAAGTGCTGCTGGCGGTCGATCGCATTGGCGATATCCTCAACGTTGCCCCCGAAGCAGAACCCGGCACGGGGCTAACGCTGCCCAATCTGCGCGGCGAAGTGGTGTTTGAAAACGTGTTTTTCCGCTATCAGCCCGATCAAGAGGCGATTCTCAAGGGCATTTCGTTTCGGGCTGAGCCGGGGCAGTTTGTCGGCATCGTGGGGCGCAGCGGCTCTGGCAAGAGTACCTTATCTAAACTGATTCAGCGGCTCTATCCGGCAGAGGCAGGGCGAATTCTGGTAGACGGCTTCGATATCAAAAGCGCTGACTTATCTTCGCTGCGACCGCAAATCGCTGTGGTGCTGCAAGAAGATTTCTTATTCAACGGCTCTGTGCTGGAAAATATTACCCTGGGCAATCCCAATGTGACGGCAGAGCAGGTAATCGAAGCGGCGCGGCTGGCTGTCGCCCACGACTTTATCTGCGACCTGCCCCACGGCTATGAAACCAGCGTCGGCGAACGCGGCACGGCCCTCTCTGGCGGACAGCGACAGCGCATCACCCTGGCGCGGATGTTCCTTTCGGATGCGCCCGTGCTGATTTTGGACGAGGCCACTAGCCACCTGGATGCGGAAACCGAGCAGCAAGTCCTCGAAAATTTGAAGCAGGTGTCGAAGGGGCGGACGCTGTTTCTGATCGCTCACCGCTTTGCCCCCTTGAAACGCGCCGACCTGATCCTGACGATGGAAAAGGGCGTAATTGTGGAGCGCGGCACACACGATTCGCTGTTGCAGGAAAAAGGGCTATATTATTCCCTCTATCAGCGACAGCAAATGTCGGTTTGAGCCATCCCGCGCTCAGCTAAAGATCTCGGCAGGTGTGAGCGCAAAGGCAGGCACCACCGTCGATTGAATGGCTTCTGCCTCGCTGTAAACCCGATCTTCGTATTGACCATTGACCCAGAGGCACAGCGTCACCTGCCGGGTTTCGGGATCGACAATCCAATATTCTGCGATGCCGCGAGCCGCGTACTCGGTGCGTTTGTGGCGATAGTCGCGGTCACGATTGACCTGACCGGGGCTAACCACTTCCACGACTAGCGCTGGGGGCGGCATGTCGCGAGTGATTGTGGCGCGGGAAGCACCCGCCACAGCCGCCTTTGAGTCTTCTGTATGCACCAGCAGATCGGGAATCCGCGCTGTGGCCCGTCGCCCGGTCACTTCAATTTCAGTTCCCCAAACGACCCAATCCGCCGGGATGTGTTTAATGAACTCGAGGAGCAATTTTCGCGCAATACTAAGATTCTCATCACTTTCGGGGGGCATTTCGACCAGCGCTCCATTCACCAATTCATAGCGAGTATCTGTACCGTCGTCGTGGCGCAAATAGTCCTCAAAAGTCAGGCATTGGGATTCGGTGGAGGTGGCTTGGCTCATGGATACGGCGCTCCGCTTGCACAGGATCGTTGGGGTTATTTTAACGAGATTTCTTATGCGTCGGGCGATCGCAGCACCGCATCTCCTGTACCGCCGTTTATAAAATTGCTCGCGCTTTTGGTATCCCTATCGAAGATCGGGTAGAAATTCTGGAAGAGTAGACTTGCTGCCCTTGTCCCGCAGGGTTTCCTCTAGAGCGACGATTGCCCGTCGGGGCGATCGCCTTAGGGACAGCTTCATCTCGCCGCGCTGCGGGCGCACCATGCCGCGCTCAACTGTCCCACGCTCCTCTGTCATTGCCCAATCAGTTAGGCAAAGCCCCAGCGCCAGCAGCACCCCGCCGACCCCCAGCACAAACACCCCCAGCGAAAGCTGAATCAGCCAGTTCGCCTGCACCAGCGTCCGCAAGGCCAACAGCAGCGTGCTGGAAACCAACAGTAGCAGCGATCCGTGGGCGACTAGCAGGCTTACGGCAACCATCTGGTGGTGTCGCTTGAGACGGCGATTGCTCCGCCGCAGCGCCAGCAGTGATCGATAGGCCCCCCGTCCCCACGACTGTTCCAACCGCCAGGGGCGATCGCCCAATCCCTTCATCTCATCTCGCAGCACCTCTCCCCCTGCCCCCCGCAGCAGACTATCCAACCACACCCAGCGCAGCATCAACCCCAGCCACACTGCCGCCCCCACCGCCACCATCAGCACGCTGTTCAAAATCAGTTGGATGAGTTGGGTTGTTTGCTCAATGCTCATTGGCTTGTCGGGAATTGAGGGTTGCCAGGAATCAGGGTTTGTTGAAAATCTGAGAGCAGGAACGAGCCGCAAAACTGACGAAAAAGGAGCTAGGATGCTGACTTTGCCTACCCTTGAAAAGAAGCAGGTGTAAGGCAGCAGGCAGGCGCAGAAACGAGAGCGAAAACGGAAAAATAAAGTCGGCCTCTGCCTGAGCAAAAACCGACTGTGGCAAGAAGTTGGTTAGTTCAATAGTACTACCCAACTTCGAGTAATGCAACTGTTTTTAGGAACCAGGATCAAGCCCTAAGTTCCGTATTCTAGAGCCTGGATTCTAGAAAAAGGCGGGCTGATGGCGGATCAAGCTGAGGAATTCTTCTCGCGTGCGCTGATCTTCCTGGAACACACCCAGCATGGCGCTGGTGACTGTCCAGGAACCGGGCTTTTGCACCCCGCGCATCACCATACACATATGAGTCGCTTCCATGACCACCGCCACGCCCTGGGGTTCCAGAATCGTTTGCACCGCTTCGGCAATCTGACGAGTTAGGCGTTCTTGCACCTGGAGGCGGCGAGAATACATTTCCACGATGCGGGCCAGCTTGCTCAGCCCCACCACTTTTTGATTGGGGATGTAGGCGACATGAACTCGACCCATGAAGGGCAGCATGTGGTGTTCGCACAGGCTGAAGGCGTTGATATCGCGCACCAGCACCATTTCGTTATGTCCTTCGTCAAAAATTGCGCCGTTCACCAGTTCTTCGAGCGACTGGTTATAGCCACTGGTGAGAAAGCGCATGGCTTCGGCGACTCGCTTGGGGGTCTTGAGCAAGCCTTCCCGCTCCGGGTCTTCGCCTACGCCCAGCAGCATCGTTCGCACTGCGTCGATCATGTCCTCTTGCGACACTTCGGTATGCTCTTGGGCATAGGAGGTCGTGCGATCGGGGCGCACTTCCAGGGTTAGTGTTTCGCCCTGCTTGGGTGTATCAATCTTAGTGGGTGAGGAGTTGGCTCCATTAGATCCGTTCGTAAATCCGTTAGAAGAAGCAATCGTCATAGGTCTTGGGATGAACTCTCCAAAGAAAACAATGAAACTGTTGAGAGAATCAGCCAGTGCCGAACGGCTTGTTCAGCAATCTCTCTGTAAAGCAGTCCCGGTAAAGCAGTCTCGGTAAAACCGTGCTGCTTGGGGGCTGGCTCGGATCTTCACAAGGCTCCCGCACTGGGAACCAGCGTGATTTCTTCAATCACTGCACCAGGGGGGAGCAGGGCAGTATGCACAATCGACTGGGCGACCACGTCGGCAGTGAGCATACGAGAGCGATCGAAGTCGGCTTGCACCGTATCGGTGTCCCAGATTGGCGTATTGACCGATCCGGGCGAAAAGGTGACGACGCGAATCCCGTGGGAGCGCTCCTCGGCTGCCAGGGTTTTGGATAGGGCGATTAGCCCCGCCTTGCTGACGTTGTAGGCTCCCCATCCGGGAAAAGCTTGATAGCCCGCGATGGAGGCGATGTTGATAATCACACCCTGGCCGCGATCGCGCATGGTTGGCAGCACAGCCTGAATGCACTGAAAGGCGCTGGTGAGGTTGAGATTGATCACCCGCTGCCAGTCGGCGAGGGGAGTCGTCAGCAAGTCTCCGGTGTAGCCGATTCCGGCATTGTTCACCAGAATGTCGATGGGGCTGGCAGTGGCGATCGCCCCAATTTTTTCGGCAACCTGATCCAAAACTTCCAGGTCAATGGGGTAGCTGTTGGCCTCTACACCCAGTTCCCGGGCCGCAGCGGCAACTGGCTCCAGCGATTCGGCGGAGCGGGCCACCAGAGCTAGGTTTACCCCCGCTTTGGCAAAGGCGATCGCCGTGGCTGCGCCAATGCCCCGACTGGCTCCGGTGATCAGGGCGCGGGTGGGAAGAGCGTGAGACATGCGTAAAATCCTGAACTGATGGATCAGCGTGAATGGAATAGAAAAAAACAATGGTTAAGCCAGCCTGTAGCCAAAACTTAAAATCGCAGGTGGGTAGCGAACTGGGAGAAACTCCAGTTCCAAGCAGCGGTATGAAGCGGTTGATTAAAGGAACGATTGGTTAAAAGCAGTTGGGTTAGCAGGTGAGTTAAAAAAGTTAGAAAACTGGATTGCTAGCGTCAAAGAGTCCTGAGCTCAAGTCAGGCGTGGGTCTTGGATGAGGCGGCATCTGGCTAATCCGTGCCATCAGGCATTGCAGTGAGGCGATCGCACGGCGAGTGTCCAGAAGCCAGACCGAATCCATCAGCAATAACTCTATCCAAATCAAAGCCAAGCCCTAATGCCTATGATTAGCATGACCGAAACAGGGCCCTATTAACGAGTATTAAGCGCTACACACCAGAATCGGCTCCAACATATTAAAAAATGTTACGGATTTGATTTTAACACTCATAAACCAGACTCGACCAATTTCCTCTGCTACGCTAACTGATTTTGTCAAAGGGAGTAGTGGGCAAATCCGTCCTGCCGTCTGGCTCCAGGTTCATTCAGAAATCGAGGGGCTGGGCCTATCAGTTCAGCCTCCCCAACTCCTTCCACTCGCTCAAGCCGACATCTCCTGAAAGATTCCAATCTTGCGAAACTTTTGGTAACGCAGGTCACGCCGCTGGGCGTTGGTGAGGCTATCAAGCTGGGCCAGGTTTTCTAGGATGGCGGCCTTGAGGGTGGCGGCGGCCTGGAGCGGGTTAGCGTGGGCCCCGCCCAGCGGCTCCGGCAAGATTTGATCCAGAATGCCAAGCTGTTTCAAATCTTGGGCGGTAATCCGTAGCGCCTCCGCCGCCTGAGGCGATTTGGCTGCGTCTTTCCACAGGATGGCGGCGCAGGCTTCGGGGCTGGCGACCGTGTAGACCGAATGCTCGAACATCATCAGGCGATCGCCCACGCCAATGCCCAGCGCCCCGCCCGAACCGCCCTCGCCGATGACAGTGCAGAGGATCGGCACGTCCAGTCGAAACATTTCGCGCAGGTTATAGGCGATCGCCTCCCCCTGGCCCAGCCGCTCTGCCTCCAGCCCCGCATAGGCCCCCGGCGTGTCGATAAACGTCAGAATGGGCATCCCAAACCGATTGGCGTGGTTCATCAGCCGCATTGCCTTGCGATAGCCCCCCGGCGAGGCCATGCCAAAATTGCGCGCTACGTTGTCTTTTGTGTCACGCCCCTTTTGATGCCCTAGCAGCACCACGGGCCGTCCGTCCAGCCGCCCAATGCCGCCCACCAGCGCCCGATCGTCTGTCCCCGTCAGGCGATCGCCATGCAGTTCGATCCATTCATCGGTCATGGCCTGAATATAGTCCAGCGTGCTGGGTCGGCGAGGATGCCGCGCCACCTGGAGTCGCTGCGCCGGAGTCAGGTTTTGAAAAATCTCCTGCCGGAGCTGATCGGCCCGCTCCTCTAGCTTTTGAATCTGGTCAAACACGTCCACCTCGCTTTCCTCCGCCAAGTTGCGGATTTGCAGGATGCGCTCTTCCAAATCGACCAGAGGTTTTTCAAAATCCAGCAGCAGGCGACGTTCCGTTGTGGGCATGGCTCAGGGTTAGAGGTTGAGAACTAGCTTGGGGTTGAGAACTGGGCTGATCACCCAAGGGTTCATTTTAGCAATCCGTCGTTCTCCACAGTTGCCCCAACGGCTGCGCCAGGGGATTTCAGACATCAAAACTATTGAGCTTTCCTGAGTTGGCCCCAGGAAAAAATTGATGGTAGGACTTACGCAGTTGGACGATTTCTCGCGGGCGCAGCCCGCGAGCAATCGTCCAAAACCTAGAAAACTTATCGCAAGTGCGTAAGTCCTGGATGGTTCTAATGGTTCTAGCTGAGGGATCTGCGGGTTGTTCCACGCCGTCCCCTTTTACCTGATTCCCGTTCACCCAATCGGGTGAGCCAGGTAGGTGAGGTAAGGATTGGGGCGATCGCCCTACGATAGGCACGACACTTCTGACAGCTTGGCTAGAGGAGGCAAAGCAGATGCTCAAACACAGCGGCGTTCGTACCATTCCAAATATTCGAGTCGTTGTGGTTGCTTTTGTCGCCGGCCAGTCCCAACGTCTCCAAACTAAAGTTCAGATCTTTCTGATCATTCAGATTTTGCGGCAGTTGCCCATTCTGCGGCAGTTGCTCAGCCCCCCACGCGGAATGCAGCCGGGGCTGCTGATGCGACGAAGCGGCCGCTGGGGCGCAGCAAGCTTTTCCAAAGCCCTTTTCAAAGCCTCTGGGCTAAAGGGCGCGGAGGAGTTTGCCCATTGCGGATAGCCCGCGAATAGTCCGTGCAATGGTTCAGCGTTTTGTTTGGGATCGCTGGGCCCTGCGTCCCCTCAGGCGACTTCAAGATTTAGCCAGGTCTAGAGGCTTCTCTGACCTGCATTTGCTTCCGGTTTTAGACACGGTTTGGCGCTTCATCCGCCGTGCCCGCAGGTTGGTTTATAGGCGGGCGGTTGAGGAGTCGGCGTTGGGGCAGTTGCCAGAATAGTTGCTAGAGCAGTTGCCGGAACAGTTATAGGAACACTTGTCGGAACGGTTACTGGAACAGTTGTTGGAACGGGCAGGGTGAGTTTGGTTTGCCAAAAGCGGGCGATCGCCCTAGCTCATGCTCTAATGTTCGCCCCCGTTCAAACTCTGGTTGATGCCTTTACCGGCCGCATCGCGGTTACCTCTGGTGCTTCGCTGGTCGAGCCTTGCCACCGTAGCGTGAGCCAGGTTTCGCAGCACATGCAGTGCCCGCAATAGGTTCCTGATACTCTCTACAACTCCGCAGCGCGATCGCCCTAGTGGTGTTTGCCAAGGCTCCAACCCGCTGATTTTGCCTCCTCTGAGGGTGCAGATCAGCATTTCCCTCGACGGATGGCGATGGTTTGACCCGGTTTGAGGTTTGACCCGATTTAACTACAGCGACGGGCAGGCAAGCTGGCTTTTGCTGCACCGTGCCCAAAGTCGCCCCTTCATCTCACCATTCACCCCTGGAGTCTTTCTCATGAAAACGATTCATAAACCCGGCGACCTAGAGCCGAAGCCGGGTTCTGCAACCAGTCTGGCAATTGACGGCAGTTGTTCCCGCAGATCTCGCTGGGCAAGGCTCTGGGACAGCTTGCTGGATCATCTATTGAGTCCTCTCCTGAGCTATGCAGGCGACCCTGGCGAACCGCGTGTTTGGTTCGAGCGCGATCGCAATGGGGAAAGCTGGTGGTGTGCCCATGACCCGGTGACGGGCGATCGCGTCCGCTGCCACACGGGTACAGAACTCCGTGCCTGGTTGGAATCTCGGTACAATCGCCCCTCTAGCCGCTCGACTCACACCGCCCGCAGCCTCGTGCCACCGATTCATCGCTGGTAGGCTGCTAGGAGGCGGAAACGCAAGCGTCAGGACTGAAGGCCCTGATCCGTGACGCTTGCGCCCAACTCTTCCCGGCTTCTATTCACCCGACGGCGGCCATTGCTCGACCTCCCCATCTTTGAAATTTCCAGAATTTCCGCAATTTCCAAAATCTCCGAATCTCTGAAACCCGAATCCCTCAAACCTATGAAACCCTGGCTTACGAAAAACACGATTTCAGCCGAATCGCGGGAGTTATTTTGGCTGGCGCTGCCGCTGGCAGGAGCGCAACTGTCGCAGTCGGCGACGGGCTTTGTCGATACGGTGATGATGGGTCGGCTGGGCAGCGAGTCGCTAGCGGCGGGCGGATTGTGTGCGACCTATTTTGTGGCGCTGCTGCTGCTGGGCGGGGCGATCGTGGCGGCGGTCAGCCCGCTGGCGGCGGAGGCCTACGGGGCAAATAATCCACAGCGGGTCGGCGCGGTTAATCGGCAAGGACTCTGGCTGGCGCTGCTGCTGAGTCTTCCCATGACGGTGCTGATCTGGCACGGCGACGCGGTGCTGAGCCGCACGGGGCAGTCGGCAGAGATGCTGGATCTGGGGCGGCCCTACTTGCGGGCGATCGCCCTCGGCTATCTCCCCGGTGTGGGCTTTGCGGCGCTGAAAAGCACCGTGTCGGCCCTGTCGCGCCCCCGGCCGATCATCCTGATCATGCTGGGCGGAATGCTGATCAACATGACGCTGAACTATGCGCTGACGCTGGGCAAGTTTGGGCTGCCGCAGTTGGGGCTGGCGGGCATTGGCTGGGCTAGCGCGATTTCGCTGTGGAGCATGTTTGGGGCGATCGCCCTTTACATCCTGCGGCAAGCGTCGCTGCGTCCCTACGCCCTCCTGAGCCATCTGCATCGGTTTGACCCCAAGCTGTTTCGGGAACTGGTGCGAATTGGCCTACCCATCGGCATTCTGGCTGCCATCGAGGTGGGCCTGTTTACCGTTACCACGTTTCTGATCGGGCAACTGGGAACCGTGCCGCTGGCGGCCCATCAGGTGGCGCTGCAAACGGCCGCCGTCACGTTCACCATTCCGCTGGGGATTTCCTTTGCCACGACCGTCCTCGTCGGTCAACGCCTCGGCCAGCGCCAGTTTCCTTTGGCCAAGCTGGCCGGATATCTGGGCATTGGCATGGGCAGTCTATTTATGGCCATCATGGCGCTGATTTTCTGGCTGATGCCGGAAACCATCGTGTCGCTTTATATCGACGTGCGCGACCCGGCCAACAGGGAAGTGGTAGAACTTGCCAAAAAGCTGCTCTGGGTAGCGGCTATGTTCCAACTGGTAGACGGCATCCAGGTCACGGCGACGGGCGCACTGCGGGGACTGAAGGATACGCAAGTTCCCATGCTGATTGGGCTGCTTGCCTACTGGGGCGTAGGGCTGACCAGCGGCTACTGGCTGGGTATCCAGGCGGGATTGGGAGCAGTCGGTCTGTGGTGGGGGCTGGCCCTGGGGCTGACCGTCGCGGCGATTATCCTGCCCTGGCGATTTAGCCGCGCCAATCCGCTCAAGCTAGAGGACGGTCTGGCGAGTTCAGGCTCCTGAGGCGATGGCGGATTACGGCTCTACGCGCACGGGCGTTCCCACTTCTACTAGGGCATAGAGCGCTAGCACGTCTTCGTTTCGCAGCCGGACGCAGCCGTTGGATGCCGCCTGCCCGATGGAGGAAACCGTCGGCGTGCCGTGGAAACCGATCACGCCGTTGGGCAGTTCTGCAAAGCCGATCCAGCGTAAGCCCAGGGCACTGTCTGCTCCTGGCTGGCGAATTTCGCCTGTCCAGGGGTTCTGCCAGGTCGGGTCTTCGATCATTTCAAAAATGGTGAACTCGCCCGTTGGCGTGGGAGTGCTGGGCTTGCCAACCGCAACCGGAAAGCTGCCTAACATGGTGTCGTATTGATAGGCAAACACGCGCCGCTGGCTGATGCTGAGGACGAGATGGGTCGCTTTGGTGCGGGGTGCGGGCGTGAACTGCTCCACATCCCACAGCGGCGGTAGCTCCGGCAGCGTCGTGTTGTAATAAATCGGCAGGGGAGCAGTGGGAATCGCTTGACCGGAGGTCGGGCCACTGGTGGAAACGGGATAGGCTTCAGCGGCGGGATGGCTGGCAGCAGGAGAGGAAAGGAGGGCGATCGCCCCCAGCACCAGCACTCCAATTAAACTTCTCGCCCTGCTTGACCCATTCCAGTGGAGTCTGTCCCGTCCGAACCGCAAGCTTGTTTGCTTAGTTATGTGCCCAGTCAATCGCAGGTTTTGCGGCAAGTTTTGTAATAAACTCGACTGATCCCGATTCACAATTTGCTCCTCTTCCACACGCTAAAGCTCTCTTTCAAACTATCTTGCCCAGTCGAAAGATAGCAAACGATAGCAAACTGCGAACTTGGGATTTTTACTGCACCTTTTGCAGGTAAATTTTTTACGGCTGCTGCTAAGAAGAGTCAGATACAGCGTTTTTGAAGCTAGTGAGGCACACGGATGGTTAATAAGTCCTTGCCTCGTGAGGGCAGCATGTGCCTCACCCCGCAAGAAAATGCTGTACAGCATTTCTGTATATCTCACTAGCCGCAAAAATGCCGTACCAAGATGCGCGAGGGGGTCGTAAATTTATCACCTCATATCAATTCTCGAAAACAGCGCTACAGATTCAATCGCTTTCAATCGATGCAAGCCTTTCAGCCTCCCAGATTAGCAATCTAAAGTTGCCAGTCCAAGGTCTGGGAGCAACATTCAAGATTTAGAACTGCTCCGCTGATTCGCCTGTTCAGTTTGACTGAGCGTTGGCTGCCTGTTTCACAGGAATCTTAATCACAAACTCTGCCCCGTTGCCCGGTTCCGAGTGGCACTCTAGCGTTCCGCTGTGGCGCTCGGTCACAATCTGGTAGCTGATCGATAGCCCCATGCCCGTGCCCTTGCCAACGGCCTTGGTGGTAAAGAACGGGTCGAATAGCCGCTGCCGAACGGCTGCGGGAATGCCAGAACCATTGTCAGAAATGCGGATAAACACCCACTGCCCGTTGAGCAAATCGGTGCGAATCTTGATGCTGGGTTTACGTTTTTTGTCCTGAAATGGGCTGTTGGGCTGGGCCATCGCCTCTTCAAGCGCATCGATGGCATTGCTGAGAATGTTCATAAACACCTGATTGAGCTGTCCTGCATAGCACTCAACGTGGGGCAAATTGCCGTATTCCTTGAGGATGCAGATTTCGGGGCGATCGCTCTTGCCCTTGAGCCGATTTTGCAAAATCATCAGCGTGCTGTCGATGCCGTCGTGAATGTCTACGGATTTGAACTCGGCTTCGTCCATGCGGGAAAAGGTTCGCAGCGACGCGACGATTTTTTGAATGCGCTCTGCCCCAACGCGGATAGAGGCAATGAGTTTGGGCAAATCTTCCAACACAAAGGGCAAGTCGATGGCCTCAGCCTCGTCCTGAATTTCGGGATGGGGGGTGGGATAGTGCTTCTGATACAGGTCTAGCAGCCCCAGCAAGTCTTGCGTATAGCCGCTGGCATGAGACAGGTTGCCGTAGATAAAGTTCACGGGGTTGTTAATTTCATGGGCTACGCCGGCCACCAGTTGCCCCAGGCTGGACATTTTTTCGGCTTGAATCATCTGCGACTGGGTGCGCTGAAGCTGTTGCAGCGCGTCCTGGAGTTCTTCGCTGCGCTGGCGGAGGGTGGCTTCGGAGCGCTCTAGCTCTAGCTGAGCCTGCTTGCGCTCGGTGATGTTGCTCATGGTTCCTACTATGCGAGATACGGCTCCTTCTGCGTTACACAGTGGAACGCCACGGTCTTCTACGTAGATATATTGACCATTTTCTTGAAGGAATCGGTATTCTGCGAAGAAGAGCTGCTTCTGACGCACGGATTCTTTGAATAGCGCTGTAGCCCACATACGGTCTTCGGGGTGGATGCGTTGCTCCCAGGCTGCAATATCCACATGCTGAAATTCCTCTGGTGTGTTGCCGGTCATCTGGGCGATCGCCCCCGCCCAGCGAATTTCCCTCGTGCTGAAGTCATAGTCGTAAATGAGCTGCCCAGTTTGCTCAGCCACCAGGCGGAATCGCTCCTCGCTCTCTCGCAGCGCCGCCTCGGCCTGACGAAACTCACGGATGTCGCGCATTACCGTAGATAGGTAATCGACCTGCCCTTCGGCGTTTTTGTGGGCAATAATCAGTTGCGAAACGGGAATCTCTTCCTGGTTATGAGCCAGGACAGCCGTTTCGCCAATCCACACGCCCTTCTCAACAGCAGTAGGAATCCCCTCTTGCAGAATGCGCTCTATGGCCCAAGCAGGATGAAAGCTCGCGATGAAGTAATCAGTCAGGGGGGCATTGGGCGCGATGCCAGCCAGTTGACGACCAGCCCGATTCATGTAGAAGGGCTTTCCATCGGGAGTGGTCGTGCCGATCAAGTCGGGGCTGGCTTCCAGAATTTCTATTAGGCGCGATCGCTCCTGTTCTGCTTGCTTTTGTGCCGTAATGTCCTTAGCAGTTCCTGTCGTGCCCAAGATATACCCGTCCTCATCGCGTAGCGCTACTGCACTAAACAAAAGCGTCACGAATTGCCCATCCTTTGCGATATAGCGAGACTCATAATTCAACACCGAAGACCCCATCAGCGTTGCCTGGAACGCAGCCAAGTGAGCCTGATGCTGATTAGGTTCCAAGAAATCAGTGAAGGGCCGACCCATCATCTCCTCTGGCAGATAGCCCAAAATTTGTCTGGCAGCAGTATTGACAAACGTAAAACGACCCTGGCGATCGCACGACCAGATCAAATCCTGCGATGTTTCCACCAACCGACGATAGCGATTTTCACTTTCTCGTAAAGCGTTCTCTGCTAGTCGCCACTGAGTAACTTCAACAGTTGTTCCTACCAAGCGATAAATTTGACCCACCGCATTTCGCAGCGGCGAAAGAGTCGTCAAAAAATACCGCTGCCTGCTATCTGCTGCGGGAATCGTTTCATAGTAAGAAATCGGAACCCCACCTTCTACACAGGTTCTAAACTGTGACTCAAAAAGTTGTCCCATTTCAGAACCGAAGGCTTCTACGGTCGTCTTGTTGAGAAACACTGACTTGTCGGCGATTCCAAACATTCGCATTGCCGATGAATTGGCATCCACATAGCGATACTGACCGTCATCTCCCAAATCTGAGACGAAGATTCCTTGATTTGCACCTTCGTAAATGCTTCGCAAAAATTCTTCCTTTTGTCGAAGCTCTGCTGTCTGTGCTGCAACTTGTTGCTCAAGTTCTCTCTTGCTTTGCTGTAGAATCTGCTCTGTCCTATAGCGGCTGGTAATATCTCGAATCGTACCAATTACACAAAAACGTCCCTCAGCATCTTGAAAACGATTCTTGCGAGTCGAAAGAAAACGCACCTCCCCGCTCGGAAGTGTCAGTTCCTCTTCATTAATATTCTCTTCACCCGTCTCCAAAACTTGTCGATCTTTTTTCCAAAAGATCTCAACCTGTTCTTTCGGGAAAAACTCATCGTCGGTTTTTCCTAGAATCTCTTCTCGGGCAATCTGAGTAAACTCGCAAAAAGCATGGTTGACTAAGACATAGCGATGTGCATCATCCTTGACAAAAATTGGGTCGCTAGAGCCATTAATCACACGATTCAAAAACTGCTGAGATGACTTTATGCTGGCGCTAGCGTATTTTTGCTCTGTAATATCGCGAGCAACTAAAACAATGTATGAGCGACCGCTAGCATCTTGAAATCGCGTTTTATGATCTTGATAGTCGCGAATTTCTCCGGTAGGTAGCGTGGCTTGCAGTTCAACAATTGAGGGGATTCCTGTAGCTAGCACCTGCTCATCAGTTCGTCGTATGTGATCCGCTTGTTCTGCTGACAGAATATCGTAGTCAGTTTTGTTGAGCAGTTCTTCCTGACTCATGCCGACCTGTTTGCAGAGGGCATCGTTGACCAGCACGTAGCGAAATTCCTCGTCCTTAACCAAGACTCCATCAGGAATCTTATTGATTAGATTTTGAAAGAACTGCCTTGAATCTTGGAGTTGCTGAGCAAGTTTGCGATTTTCAGTAATATCAATCACCCTTGAGATGATACCGACAACCTCATTTTCTGAGTTCAACAAGGGCGAGTGAAACCATTCGCAGTAAATTCGATTTCCAGCTTGGGTCAGGTTTTCATGGGTGCAGCGGCTGCTAGTTTTCTGAGTCAGCAGTTGATGGATGATGTTTTGTAGGGTTGTAAGTTGATCACTAGGCACGATTAGCTCATAGGCGCTGTGTCCAATCGCTTCCTCAGCCGTAAATCCAAAAATTTGCTCCGCAGTGGTATTCCAAGTAACAACCTCTAGTTGGGGAGTCCACTCAATGACCGCGAGAGGACTGTGGTCGATTAGGAGGGCTAACTTTTGTGCTGGATCTAGGCTAGTGATGGGGTTTCTCAGATGTGCGGCGGCTGGCTGCATAGGTTGGGCTGGATACAGGGCGTGTTGTCCGAATGTTCCATGTCCAGAATTCCCAGGACGAACGTTACAGTCAACATAGAAATGGCTGATATTCAGCACTTTGCTGGCTGAGTTTTTGATGAAATTCAGCTATTTTTCGGTTGTTTTTTGCGCGAGTTTGGGGGGCAAGGGTAGGAACTGGGGCGATCGCTCCCCTTACAGCATTTTCTTGCGGAGTGAGGCACGCGCTGCCCTGACGAAGCGAGGGCTGCTTGACCATCCCCCTCCCTCACTGGCTTTACAAACGCTGTATTACAGGCTGACCAATTTCGGATAAAGAATGCAACAAAGCTGTAAGCCTTCAGGTCAAACTGGGGCGCTGCCTGTATAATTTCAGGACTCGTCAGATCAAGACGGGTGATTGGAAAATGGCTGGAGCGATCGCCCCTAGTTCATGCTGTTTTCTAGTTTTTTAGCCGACTTTTATCAAGCCATGAATCACGATCCCTTTCTTGTTAAACCCGGTTCAAAAGTTTCTTTGAAAAAAGACTATGACCCTGGCTATACCGGAGACTATACTGACAAAGCCGCGGCGCAGGAAAAGCTGAAAAAAGGTGTAGAGCGGCTGGCAAAATATCAGGATGTCCTTTACGCCCAAAATATCTATGCGCTGCTGCTGATCTTTCAAGCTATGGATGCGGCGGGCAAAGACAGCACAATCAAACACGTCATGTCGGGGGTCAATCCCCAGGGTTGCCAGGTCTACAGCTTTAAAGCACCGTCGGATGAGGAACTCGACCACGACTACCTGTGGCGATCCTTCAAGGCGCTGCCAGAGCGGGGACGGATCGGCATCTTCAATCGATCGCACTACGAAGAAGTGCTGGTAGTGCGGGTGCATCCCGAAATTTTGCAAAAGCAGCAGTTGCCCAAATCGGCCCTCACGAAAAATATTTGGAAGCAGCGGTTTGAGGAGATTAATAACTTTGAAAAATATCTGGTGAACAACGGCATTATTGTCCTCAAGTTTTTCCTAAATGTGTCCAAAGAAGAGCAGAAAAAGCGATTTCTGGAACGCATCGAGCGACCAGAGAAAAACTGGAAATTCTCTGCGGCGGATGTGAAGGAGCGGGGGCTTTGGAACGACTATATGCGGGCCTACGAGGAGATGTTTTCCCACACCAGCACCGAACACGCGCCCTGGTACATTATTCCTGCGGATCACAAGTGGTTTACGCGGCTGGCGGTGGCAGAGATTATTGGCGATCGCCTCTCACAACTCGATCTGCACTACCCCGTGCCCACAGACGTTCACATGAAAGATCTGCTAGAAGCTAAAAAGATTCTCGACGCAGAAGAGTAACCCACCCCATGCCCACGCTCCTCCTGGTTGACGGCCACTCCCTCGCCTTCCGCTCCTACTACGCCCATGCCAAAAACCGCGACGGCGGGCTGCGAACCAAAACGGGCATTCCCACCAGCGTTTCCTTCGGGTTTATGAAGGCGCTGCTGGACACAATGGAGCAGGAAAAGCCGGACTATGTGGCGATCGCCTTTGACCCCGGCGAGCCGACCTATCGCCACGAAGCCGACCAGACCTACAAAGAAGGACGGCCCGACGCGCCAGAAGATTTTCTGCCCGATTTGTCCAACTTGCAGGAACTCTTGCAGGCGCTAAAGCTGCCCGTCATCGCGGTTCCGGGCTACGAAGCCGACGACGTAATCGGTACCCTCAGCCGCAAGGCCGTGGCCGACGGGTTTCGGGTGAAGGTGCTGACGGGCGATCGCGACCTGTTTCAGCTCATCGACGACGAGCAGTTGACCGTCCTCTACCTCAGCACCACCTTCGGCAAAGGCACACCCCCGCCCCGCGAGTTCGGCCCGCAGCAAGTGAAAGACAAAATGGGCATTACGCCGCAGCAGGTGGTCGATTACAAAGCCCTCTGCGGCGACGCTTCCGACAACATTCCTGGGGTCAAGGGCATCGGTGACAAAACCGCCGTCTCTCTGCTGACCGACTTTGGCTCCCTCGCAGAAATCTATAGCCACCTCGACGACCCCCGCATCAAAAGCGCCGTCCGCAAAAAGCTAGAAGAGGGCCGCGATGCTGCCCTGCATTCGCAATACCTGGCGCAAATTCACCTGGACGTGCCCCTCGCCCTCCGCCCCGAAGACTGCAAACTGCAAGCCTTCGACGATGCCGATGTCGTCCCGCTTCTAGAAAAGCTCGAATTCCGC
Organism: Thermoleptolyngbya sp. C42_A2020_037; assembly: GCF_015272455.1. Classification (NCBI taxonomy): domain Bacteria; kingdom Bacillati; phylum Cyanobacteriota; class Cyanophyceae; order Oculatellales; family Oculatellaceae; genus Thermoleptolyngbya; species Thermoleptolyngbya sp. C42_A2020_037. Next base: position 7,151 of record NZ_JACYLP010000023.1, on the reverse strand, counting down.
TCCTTCCTCAACCGCCTGCAAAAGCTCCACAGCCAGTTTTCTGGTGATGGCGCGACCCAGCAGCCTAGTGCCCCAAACGCCGCCCCAGCGCTCCAGCACTCCAGCACCCCAGCCCCCTCCGAAGACGACGATCTCTGGTTCTTTAGCGCCGAAGACACTGCCACCTTCCAGGGCTACGCCACCACGCCCGTTCAGCCGCAAATCATCGACACGCCCGACAAGCTCAGCGCCCTGGTGAACACGCTGCAAACCTGCACTGACCCCGCCGCGCCCGTCGCCTGGGACACGGAAACGACCGCCCTGGAACCCCGCGATGCTGTGCTGGTGGGCATTGGCTGCTGCTGGGGGCCGGGCGAGGCGGACGTGGCCTACATTCCCACCGGGCACGCCCAGGGGACAAATCTGGATGTGGCAATAGTGCTAGAGGCGCTGCGCCCGATTTTGGAGAGTGCAGACTATCCCAAAGCCCTGCAAAATGCCAAGTTCGATCGGCTGGTTCTGCGCTGTCAGGGCATTCACCTAGCGGGTGTGGTGTTTGACACGATGCTGGCTAGCTACGTGCTGAACCCCGAAGGCAGCCATAATCTGACCGATCTGGGGCGCAAGTATCTGAATCTGAACGCTCAGAGCTACGATGACCTAGTGCCCAAGGGCAAAACCATTGCCGATGTCTCCATTCCCAAGGTCGCCAACTATTGCGGCACGGATGTCTATTCTGTGTTTCACCTCGTCCCCCAACTGCGGGCAGAACTGGCACAAATTCCCCGGCAGACGGAACTGCTGGAAACGGTGGAGCAGCCGCTCGAACCCGTGCTGGCAGAGATGGAATACACGGGCGTTCGCATTGACCAAGACTATCTCAAGGCGTTTTCCAAAGCCCTGGAGCAAGACCTGAAGCGAATCGAGGAGCAGGCCTACGAAGCAGCGGGGCAAACCTTTAACCTGGGTTCGCCCAAGCAACTGAGCGTGCTGCTGTTTGACACGCTGGGGCTGGACAAGCGCAAGTCCAAAAAGCGGGCCACAGGCTACTCTACGGATGCGTCTACGCTGGAAAAGCTCCAGGGCGACCATCCGGTGGTGGATTTAATCCAAGAGCATCGCACCCTGTCGAAGCTGAAATCGACCTATGTAGACGCGCTGCCCAGTCTGGTGCGCCCTGACACACAGCGGGTGCATACCGACTTTAACCAGACGGTGACCGCAACGGGTCGGCTGTCGTCGTCGAATCCTAACTTGCAAAATATCCCGATTCGCACCGAGTTTAGCCGCCAGATTCGCAAGGCGTTTATTCCGGCAGAGGGCTGGCTGCTGGTGGCGGCCGACTATTCGCAGATTGAACTCCGCATCCTGGCGCACTTGAGCGGTGAGCCGATTCTGATTGAAACCTACCAGAACAATGGCGATGTGCATACTGTCACCGCCCAACTGCTGTTTGAAAAAGAGGACATCACACCGGACGAACGGCGGATGGCCAAGACGATTAACTTTGGCGTGATTTACGGCATGGGGGCACAGCGGTTTGCGCGAGAGTCGGGCTTTAGCCAGGCCCAGGCAAAGACGTTTATCGATCGCTTCTATGAACGCTACTCTCGTGTGTTCGGCTATTTGCAACAGATGCAGCAAGAGGCGATCGCCCGTGGGTATGTGGAAACCATCCTCGGTCGCCGCCGCTATTTCAACTTTGGCAGCGAGAGCCTGAAGGCATTGCGAGGACAAAACCCCAGCGATATCGACATCAATAAAATTCGCCTGCGCGACCAGTACGACGCACAGTTGCTCCGCGCTGCCGCCAACGCACCCATCCAGGGGTCTAGCGCTGACATCATCAAGCTCGCCATGATCCGGCTGCACAACCTGCTAACGGATCGTCGGGCCAACCTGCTGCTGCAAGTGCATGATGAACTGGTGTTTGAAGTGCATCCCGACGAGTGGGACGACTTGCAGCCGCAAATCCGCGCCGCGATGGAGTCTGCCGTTGACCTGAAAGTGCCGCTCAAAGTGGAGATGCACGCCGGACAAAACTGGATGGAGGCGAAGTAAATCTGCGGTAGGATTCTGCAAGATTTTTCCAATTCACCCACCCCATCCACGACTTAAAGAGATTGCACTAATGGGCAACGGCTGGAAACACTGGCAACGGCGATATCGAGCAGCTTTGGCAGGGGCGATCGCCCTTCTGGGAATCACCACCTCCGCCCAGGCAAACCCCACCAGTCATCTCAGACCTGTTGAACTGCGCGGGGTTTGGCTTACCAATATCGACAGCGAGGTGCTGTTTTCCAGCCGCAACCTTGTTGTAGGGCTGCGTCGCCTGTCTCGCCTGCATTTCAACACGGTTTATCCCACCGTCTGGAACGGTGGCTACACCCTCTATCCCAGCCCCACTGCCCAGGCGACCTTCGGGATTGCCCTCGATCCCTATCCTGGCTTGCAGGGGCGCGACATGCTGGGCGAGGTCGTCGTCGAAGGTCGTCGGCTGGGCATGGCGGTGATTCCCTGGTTTGAGTTTGGGCTGATGGCTCCGGCGGGGTCTGAACTGGCGGCCCAGCATCCCGACTGGTTGACCCAGCGGCAAGACGGCACGCAGGTTTGGATGCAGGGCAACGAACCCCGCGTCTGGCTCAATGCCGCCCATCCCGGCGTGCAGGACTTTATGGTGAATCTGCTGTCGGAAGTGGTGGAGCGCTATCGCGTAGACGGCATTCAGCTAGACGACCACTTTGGGATGCCCGTGGAAATGGGCTATGACCCCTACACCGTGGCGCTCTATCGGGCAGAACACAACGGCGCAGACCCGCCTGCCGACCCCGAAGACCCCGACTGGGTGCGCTGGCGAGCCAACCATATTACTCGCCTGTTTCGCCGCATCGTGGCCGAGGTGAAGGCGCGAAACCCCGACGCGATTATTTCTCTGTCGCCCAATCCCCGCGAGTTTGCCTACGAGCGCTACTTGCAAGACTGGGGCACTTGGGAGCGGCGCGGCTTGATTGATGAGCTAATCGTGCAGGTCTATCGCAATGATCTAGGGCGCTTCGAGATGGAGCTAGACCGACCAGATGTGCAGGTGGCGCGGGAGTATCTGCCCGTCAGTATTGGCATCCTGGCGGGGCTGAGGGGGCGCATCACGCCGATTCGCCTGATTCAGCGGCAGGTGAGGGAAACGCGCGATCGCCACTATGCTGGGGTGGCCTTTTTCTTTTATGAAACTCTGGGCGATCGCGACGAGGACTTTCAGCGCCTCTTCCCCTTTCCTGCCCGTCGCCCCATCCCGCCAGATTTGGGATTTTGAGGATTAGCGGCGGTAGGGCTTACTCCGAAAACCCTGGGCTGATTCTCCAACCCCGAACCCCAAACCCCTAAACTGAGGAAAGTACGCAAGAACATTACGCTGGGAGCAGACCCGATGCTGTCGAAGGGCTTTGAAATCGAGATGTACACCGGCACGCCCCAGGGCGACATTGTGGGATTCTCTGACAAGATTGTGGCTGCCCTAGACGGGTTTATGCGAGAACCAGACACGCGCAACGTGGAATACACCACGCCGCCGCTGCATCGCTACGAGCGGCTGCTATGTGAGCTGGTTCGTCCTCGGCTGCGGCTGCGATCGTTTCTCAAGCGGCTGGGCAACTACACGCTGATTCCTGGCAGCACCCTAGCCCTGGGCGGCAGCGACCAGTTTCACCGATCTGATCCAGCTAACCCCTACCACAGCTTTATCGAGCGTACCTACGGCACAACGGTTGTCACGGCTAGTGTGCATATCAACGTGGGGATTGCTGATCCAGAGGTGCTGATGCGGGCCTGTCGCCTGATTCGCGCCGAGGCTCCGCTGTTTCTGGCGCTGAGTGCTGCTTCCCCATTTCTAGACGGACAGCCGACGGGCAACCACTCTAGCCGCTGGCGCGTGTTCCCCAAAACGCCCCGCGAAGTGCCCCTGTTTGAAAGCCACGCCCACTATATCCGCTGGACGGATGAGCAGCTTAAGCTGGGCACCATGCAAAACGTGCGCCACCTGTGGAGTTCGGTGCGGCCGAATGGCGATCGCCGTCCCTATTGCCTCAACCGACTAGAACTCCGCATTTGCGATTTGGTGAGCGACCCGGTGGCGCTGCTGGCAATTTGCGCCCTGCTAGAAGCCCGGATTCTTCAGGTCATGGAAAATCCTGACCTCGACCCGCTGGTGCAAAGCGAACTTCCCAGCGCGACGCGGGCCGACGATTTGGTAGAGTTGACCGATGCTAATGAAAATGCCGCCGCCCAGAGCAGCCTGGATGCAGAACTGCGGCACTGGAAAGACGGCCGGGTGCTGCGGGCACGGGATTGGGTGAGCCTGTTGCTAGAAGAAACGCTGCCTACGGCCAAGCAACACGGCTTTGGCTGTTTCCTCCAGCCGGCCCATAAAATTTTGCGGGACGGGAACGAGGCTCAGCGCTGGCTGCGGCTGATTGACCAGGGGTGGGATGCCCGTCAGGTGATGACACAAGCCATCCGCGACACAGAGGCCGTAGAAATGGCGCTGGCGGAGGATTTGTGTGAACCAGGCGTAGATCTCAGCGTGCCAGAGGATGAGCCGTGTTTGGCACTGGTTCCCTAAGAAATACGCTTCCCGAAGGGGGCACCCCGCCGCATACTAGTCCAAGTTGCGCCCAGTTAGCTCCACAAAGATATCCTCCAGATTGGACGGGCGCACCATCATCCCAGCTTTGTGAGGCTGTGCCTCAAAGAAGGCCTGGGCCTCGTCCATCGTGGGGAAGAACTTGTAATCCCAGCGATCGCCCGCTTGCTTCATCACCAATCCTTCTCCGTGCTGGCGGCGCAGTTCCTCCAGCGTGCCCAGGGCGATCAGCTTGCCACCGTCCAGAATGCCAATGTGGTTCGGCACGGCGTAGCTGCCAAAGCTGGAACTACAGAGATATTCCACCTCTTCCATGTAGTGCGTCGTCAGCAAAATCGTCATGCCCTGCTGGTTTAGCCCTTTGATGATTTCCCAGAGGCGGCGACGGGTCTGCGGATCGAGTCCGACGGTCGGCTCGTCCAAGAACAAAATGCGCGGCTCGTGCAGCAGGGCACGGGCGATTTGCAAACGTCGCTTCATGCCGCCAGAGAGCGTTTTCACCAAGTCATTGCGGCGATCGCTCAGTTCCACATACTCCAGCCAGCGGTCAATTTCTCGCTGGCGGCGGGGATTGGGAATATGGTGCATCCGCCCGTGAAACTCCATGTTTTCCCACACGGTCAGATCTATGTCCACGCTCATCTGTTGCAGCACCACGCCAATTTGCCGCTTTACCAGCACGGGCTGCTGCGCTACGTCATAGCCTGCCACTTCGATGCGTCCGCTCGTGATTCGCGTCAGCGTGGTCAACATGCGAATTGTAGTGGACTTGCCCGCGCCGTTGGGCCCCAGCAGCCCAAAGATTTCCCCCGGCTGAATCGTAAAAGACAGGTCGTTGACCACAGGCGTATTGCCGTAGACCTTGGTGACGTGTTGAAGGGCGATCGCCGCTGTCATAGTTCAGGGTTGGAAGTTGAAGATTGGAGTTTGGGCAGGAAACATGATGCGCGTCAGCGTTTCTTTACATCTTTACATAAGGTAACATCCCTAGCAGCCTCAAATCCTGGCTATAAAACCCTGACAATTTGGCAAAATTTCTCAGGCTGGGGGTTGACGAGGTTTTGCAAACTTCGTTACAGTTAGCGGTAAGTTGAAATGAGTTCAACTTGCAAGCATCTCGTTTTCAAACATCTTGCGCTGAGCAACCTGTTTCTACAGCTATCAGGCTTTGTTATGTCGATTCAAGTCCGCTACTTTTACTTTTGGTTTAGCAAGGTTCACCTGGGGTGAGTCCAGCTTGACCTGGAACCTTGGGTGAACCGCAGAGCGCAACCTCTGCGGTTTTTGCATTTTAAGCGGTCTTTCTTAAGCAGCTAGTCTCCCATTGCATCCCCAACTTACGTTCAAACCCATGAGCCATACGCCCCGCTACTTTTACTTTTACTTTTTTGGGACCAGGGAACGCCCCGGGTAAGTTGGTCATGCGCGATTATGCGACCATGCGACCCGGGGCCTCTAGAGGTTCCGGGTTTTTGTTTTGGACTTTAGATTTTGGGGTTTGGATTTTAGATTTTAGGTTTTGGATTTTAGTTCGCTCCCATTTACGGTCTAGTTCTCTTCTCATCTTTTACGTCTAACCAGGAGATTCTTCCCATGCAAAAAGCAAAGCTGACCCTTAAGACCGAACCCAGCCACAGTAGCGTCATTCAGATTTCCGACCAGGTTTCGGCGGGCGGGTCAGAACTGCTCCTCATCGGCGGGCCCTGTTCCGTCGAAAGCCGCGCCCAGATGGATGCCGTCGCCAGTCGCCTTTCGGTGGCGGGCGTGCAGGCGCTGCGGGGCGGGGTCTACAAGCCGCGCACGTCGCCCTACGATTTCCAGGGCATGGGACGCGAAGGGCTAGAAATTTTGGCGGCAGTGCGCGATCGCACGGGAATGCCCGTCGTTACCGAAGTCATGGCGGTTTCTCAGATCGAAGAAATTGCCGCCTACGCCGATGTGCTGCAAGTGGGCAGCCGCAATATGCAAAACTTTGACCTGCTGAAGGCGCTGGGTCAGGTAGACAAGCCAATTTTGCTGAAGCGGGGTCTGGCCGCCACAATCGAAGAATTTGTCATGGCCGCAGAGTACATCCTGGCGCACGGCAATGAGAAAGTGATGCTGTGCGAACGGGGCATTCGTAGCTTCGACACCTACACGCGCAACGTGCTGGATCTGGGGGCAGTCGTGGCGCTGAAGCAAATCACCCACCTGCCCGTGATCGTAGACCCCAGCCACGCCGCCGGAAAACGCGAACTGGTGCCGAATCTCGCTTTGGCGGCGATCGCTGCTGGAGCCGACGGGTTGATTATCGAGTGCCACCCCGACCCCGAAAAATCTGTCTCCGATGCGCGGCAGGCCCTCTCGCTAGACGACATGGTGGCAATTGTGGAGAAGGTGAGGGCGATCGCCCCCGTCGTCGGCCGCACCCTTCCCCCCGTTCAGGAGCCGCTGCCGCAAGTTGTCGTTGCGTAGTCAGAAAAAGAGGGAAGAACGAAGAGAGAAGAACGAAGAGGGAAGAACGAAGAGGGAAGAACGAAGAGGGAAGAACGAAGAG